>JBBSHC010000010.1:0-15440 GCA_038253425.1 Leptolyngbyales cyanobacterium
GGGTTTTTGTCACGCTGCAAACCAAACAAATCGACTATTTTTCCAAGATTGGCAGCGAACTGGAAGTGATTTATCGTCACGTTTGGTATGAATCGGGAGTATTGCATGGCGATCGCGCACTTGCCGCTCCTCCATCTGATCCGGTAACAAGCAGTTACCAGTACACCGATCGCTGATTCAGAAAGTTGAGATGGAGAATCAATGAAATTTAAAGCGCAACAGCAAGGCTCTCAAATGCCAGAACCGAATCTGGTGCCCATGATGGACGTGATTCTGACCGTCCTCACCTTTTTCATCATCGTCTCTATGACGCTGACGAGCTTTCAGTCGGTGAATGTACCGCTTCCCAGCACCGATAAAGGCGTGAGCAAAGAACAACCGCCAGAGCCGATGGTGGTTGGCATGAATCGTCAGGGGCAAATTTTGCTAAACAACGGCACGGTCACCGAAGCTCAACTGGCACAGCAAATGGTGACTTACCTGCAACAGCATCCCAAAGGCTCGGTTGTGCTCAAAGCAGACAAGCAAGTCACTTACGAAAAAGTCGTGCAGGTGCTAGGTGCGCTACGGGATATTGGCGGCGATCGCGTGTCGCTGGCGATCGAGTAAGCAACAGCATTTCAGCTTTTACTCTGGCTTTTTGATCCAAACCACCACAATCGGTCCGCCTGTCTTGCTCGGCGCTAGATTGAGATACCCCGTAAAGCTAGCATCTTTGATCTCGTAAAGGGGACCGCCACCATAGCTTCCCGCTGGTTCAGCACTATAGCCACTTTTTGTCAGATAGGTTTTTAGAGCAGCGTACACCTGGTCATCAGTTGACCCATCCACAAGCTTCGGTGAGCCGTAAATGGCTCCAAGCTGTTCTGGCAGGATTGCGGTGGGGTCTTTGTAATAGGCATCCGGCTGCTTAAAATCTCCCGGCGTGGCGTCGTTTGTTCCTTGCCCCGCATCGGCAACTTGATCGTAGAGATCCGCGATCGCTTTTGGTGTGCCCTCCGCCTTTTTGAGCTTATCCAGGCTGTCGATCGATTCTGGCGCTAACAAGTAAACCGTTTTACTATCACCATCACTCAGAACGCTCAGGTAAAGCGACTTGCCACCCTTTGATACCTGAAAGATTTTGACTCTGCTACTGCCGCCGCCCACTGGCACACTGGTAAATTTTTTGTCGGGCAGTGCTTTTTCAAAGTAAGACACTAGCGAGGAGAGAGAGACGCTGGCTTCACGACAGTTTTCACCCAAATCAGTTTTGCCGTAGCAGTTGGGGGTAGAACCCTGGTAGTGAGGAAAATCGGCAAAAGGATCTTTGGCGCTATCCGTTGCGCCTGTTGGTGAGCTGGCAGTGGGCTTGGCAGGAGCTTTTGGTACAGGAGCCGTCACTGCTGCTGGTCTGGGACGGTTGAGCTTGGGCAGGGCTGGTTTGACCAGTTTCGGGCGCGGTTTCACGGCTGGTTTAGCAGTGGGCAACTGGGTAATTTTGATCGGATTCTCTTGATCGTCCGGTTTTTTGGGTTTTTGCTCAGAGGGTAACGGCGCGAAGAGCAACAGCGCGTGGAGTCCCAATGCTGCAAAGAGCATGGGCCGGATCAACGGACGTAGGGGAGTCGGTAAGTTTTTGAGAACGTGAAGGTTAGACATGGCGGTGAAGGCAGCAAGATTAAGCCGTGCAAAAAAGCCGATCGCGAAATGGTAAAGGGTTGAATCTACTGCGATCGCAGCAATGCTTTGATCCGCCAACAAGTTGAGTGGAAGCGCTGCTTTTTTTGAATGTGCTGTTTTTGCATAGGCACCCTGATAGCACAACAAACGCTTGCTTTAGCCTCAGGATGCAAGCATCGTGGTTCACCTTAAACCAACAGGCACTTGAGCGATGAATCAGCAGTTTCTTGCAGCTTCTAAGGCAGCTTACCAGATTGCGCCGCCTCACATCAGTGCTTGTCACTGCCAAACTTAATTAGCTTTTTTATTGTTGCCGAAAGACTGACCAAAGCGGACAGAGATTGCTCAACTCACGCACAACAGATATAACGCAGAAAGGATATACAGCAGAGTTTCTAAAAAATAAAAGGTGCTTAACAATAGCTGCACCACAGTCAATTGATAGCAGAATCAACCATTAAAAGTAAAGGTTCGTAGCGCCTTAAACAAACGTTTAGTTAACCTTAACCTGCTATTACATTTCCTTTGGTTTTTACTTAACTACTCTAGTTGTACGGTTGTCTTTGTTACTTAACCTAGCAAAAAGATCTGTTTCTGAGGACAAGGCAAAATGGCATTTCCTGCAACTGCATTTCATCGCGCCGTTACCGCCTCAGCCGTGACAGCCGCGATCGTGTTTGGACCTCTTCTAACTGCGATCGCTCAAGCCGTACCGCTGACTGGTGCGGGGGCAACCTTTCCCGTTCCTCTTTATGAGCGTTATATCGCTGAGTTTAAGAAGCAAAATCCCGATATTGATGTGAGCTATCAGGGTGTGGGTAGTGGTGCTGGCATTCGTCAGGTCATCGCGGGCACCGTTGACTTTGGTGGTAGCGATGCTGCCATGACTGACGCTGAGATGGCAAAGGTCAAGAACGGCGTGATTCTAGTTCCCACAGCGGGTGGACCTGTGGCTGTAATCTACAATCTGCCTGAAGTGCCGAACCTGAAGCTGTCTCGTAGTGTGCTGCCCGACATCTTCACTGGCAAAATTACCAAGTGGAACGACCCCAGAATCGTCAAAGACAATCCGGGTGCAAAGCTGCCTGATTCTGGCATTAAGCCTGTTGTGCGTGCAGATGGCAGCGGCACCTCGTTCATTTTCACCAACCATCTCAGTGCAATCAGCCCTGCCTTTAAGGATAGCGTTGGCGTTGGTACGGCTCCCAAGTGGACTGGTAACCCGCTGAAAGGCAAAGGCAACCCTGGCGTTGCTCAAGAAGTATCGCGCACCACTGGCACGATCGGCTACGTCGAGTACACCTACGCCAAACAAAACAAAATCCAGACTGCCTTTGTAGAGAACAAGAAAGGTAAGTTTCTACCGCCTTCGGTTCGGGATGCTAACAAAGCGCTGTCAACGGTGCAGTTTCCTGAAAACAATCGGGTGTTTGTAGGCGACCCTGATGATGGCTATCCGATCGCAGGCTTGACCTGGTTAATGGTTTACAAGCAATATGACAGCCCCGAAAAGGCGGCAGCCATGAAAAAGTTTGTGAACTGGATTTTGGGCAGTGGTCAGGACATCAACGCGAGTCTTGACTATGTTCGGATTCCGTCTAAAGAAGCGAAACGCGTGCTTGATGTAGTCAATGCGGAAGTGAAGCCGTAAGCATTGAGCGATCGCGTCTGTCGTTTTCAATAGCGTAGATCACTTAAAGCTCCGGGAGGTATGGCGATGCTATGCCTCCTAAATGCGTTCAGCAGGGCAATCGTCCTTTGGCTGTCACAGTATCCTTCCGATTAGTTGAAGCGTTCTGTGGCAACCGTTTATGACAGTCCTTCCTGCGCCGCCTTAGCACCTCACGTCTGACTACTGCAATGAGTTCAACTGAATCACCCAAACCAATCTTTGTTTCACCGCTGCCTGACGAAGGCGCTGTTTTGTCAGAACGTGATGATGTCGGCGTAGATATCACCGCAACCGATGGCATGGCCTCCTGGCTCAGTCAGGGGTTTGTTTGGTTTACAGGTGGCTTTGCACTGTTAACTGTCTTGCTACTGTTTTGGATGGGATGGGTCATTTTTAAGCAGGCACAGCCTGCGATCGCGACCTTTGGGGTTGGCTTCTTAACGAGCCGGGAGTGGGACATCACAGAGCTGAAGTTTGGTGCGTTGCCTTACATCTTTGGCACGATCGTTAGCTCCGCGATCGCGCTTGTCCTCGCACTGCCGATTGGGTTAGCCGTTGCCCTGATTACTAGCGAGAATTTTTTGCCAGCCTGGGTACGATCGCCGATCGCCTTTTTAGTTGAACTTATCGCAGCAATTCCCAGCGTCATTGTTGGGCTGTGGGGCATCTTCTTGCTGATTCCGTTTTTGCAGCCAATTCAGCTTTGGTTCTACGCCCATTTCAAGCAGGTGCCACTGTTTAGTACAGAACCCTTTGGTTCGGGGATGTTGGCAGCGGGTGTCATTCTGGCAATTATGATTCTGCCGACGATTGCTGCTATTAGTCGAGAGGTGTTGCTGGCAATGCCGTCAGATCTACGAACAGCATCAATGTCGCTAGGCGCTACTCGCTGGGAAACAATTTTTGGTGTGATTCTGCCAGCCTCGGTTTCAGGTATTTCAGGTGCAGCCATGTTAGGTCTCGGTCGTGCCCTGGGCGAAACGATGGCAGTGACAATGGTGATTGGTAACTCAGCGCAGATCAGCCCATCGTTATTTAATGTGGCTTACACAATTCCGGCGGTGCTGGCAAATGAGTTTGGCGAAGCGCTAGACGAACTGCATATTGGTGCACTTATGTACCTGGCATTGATTCTCTTTGCGCTGACGCTGGCAATTAATGTGATGGCAATTTTGATGGTGCGGGTGTTGGGCTATGGAAAATGATGTCTCTTTGGAATTAACAACACCGTTGTCACCCGGTCGCCGCTATGTAAGCAATGGGATGACCGCGATCGCGCTCTTACTAAGTGCGGTGGCGTTGCTGCCCCTGGGGGCAATTTTGGTCAAAATTTTGTGGGAAGGGGTGCCTCATCTTCGGTGGGATGTGCTGACATCTCTGCCCGCGCCCGTCGGTTTAGAAGGCGTGCCCAATGGCTTTGCCAATGCTATCCAGGGTACTGTGATTATGGTTGGTCTTGCGTCCCTGGTGAGCATTCCTATGGGCGTGCTGACGGCAGTGTATCTAGCGGAATTTGGGAAAGATGGGGCGATCGCGCAAGCCATTCGCTTTATTGCCACGGTGCTTAGCGGCGTGCCATCGATCGTGGTTGGCGTGTTTGCCTATGGTGTGATTGTCACCCACTATAAATTCTCTGCGCTGGCTGGCAGTTTCGCCCTGGCTGTGATCATGCTTCCGATCGTCATTTTGACGACAGAAGAAGCCCTCAAGCTTGTACCCAGTTCACAGCGCCTTGCGTCTGCCGCGTTAGGAGCCAGTGTCTTGCAAACGACGACTCGTATTGTTTTTACGACGGCTTTACCGGGTATTACCACGGGTGCTCTCCTCGCTGTTGCCCGTGCTGCTGGTGAAACGGCTCCACTAATTTTTACAGCACTGTTTACGCAAAGCTGGGTCAGAGGACTGTTACAGCCTGCCCCCTCTCTGTCGGTGATGATTTACAACTACGCCAATTCCGCGTATGTTCAACAGAATCAGCTTGCATGGAGCGCTTCGGTTATTTTGGTCGGCATGGTTTTGCTGATCAACATGCTCTCTCGCTTGCTGACTCGTAAACGGTGACTACTCGTTAATTTAATCTTTTGTACGGACGCTTCTTCATGCACCCTGTTGACACTGCTGCTACTCCAGTTGATGCGATTGCGAATCCGGCTCTCAGCGTGAAAAACCTGAGCTTTTACTACGGCAATCAGAAAGCAGTTGAAGGCATCTCAATGGATGTTCACCAGGAACAGGTTACTGCCATCATTGGTCCCTCTGGCTGCGGCAAATCTACCTTTCTTAAAGCCCTCAACCGCATTAGTGAACTGGAAACAAAAGTGCGCGTGAATGGCACTGTCGAGTTTTTTGGTCAGGATATCTACAGCCCACGGGTCAACCTGAATCGACTGCGGCGCATAATCGGCATGGTGTTTCAGAAGCCCAATCCCTTTCCGATGAGCATTTACGACAACGTTGCGTATGGGGTGCGCTTGTTTGGTCGCCCTAACCGTACATCGCTGGATGACGTAGTTGAGTCTGCTCTCCGTGCAGCAGCGCTTTGGGATGAAGTGAAAGATAATCTGGGCAAGTCAGCGCTTGGTTTATCGGGTGGACAACAGCAACGTTTGTGCATTGCACGGGCACTGGCTGTTAAACCAAAAGTGCTGTTAATGGATGAACCCTGTTCTGCCCTTGACCCGATCGCCACTATGAAGATTGAGGATTTGATCGATTCTCTGCGCCAGGAACTGACAATCGTCATCGTCACGCACAACATGCAGCAGGCATCCCGTGTGTCTAACTACACTGCTTTTTTTAGCACCGATGAAAGCAGGATTGGTCAACTCGTCGAATTTGGTCCCACATCTCAAATTTTCATGCAGCCCACTGAAACGCGCACCAGAGACTACGTGGAAGGGCGGTTTGGGTGAGCGATTGAAGCAAGACTGAGGGGACGGGCGATCCCCTCCTCGTCAGTTGCTCCCCTACTTTCCCTACTTCTCTGACACCACTAACGTTGAGGACGCCGATCGCCCAAATTCCTCTGGTGCATACTCTAAATGAGCGTCTGCACCAGGGTAGAGGAAGGTGCCAGGGGTGACGGAACGAACGAGGTAATGGAGCGTATAAACGCCTGGATCGAGTTTGTCGCCAAACGCTACAACGCGATCGTGGTAGATGGTTTGATAACCAAGCTGCCAGCTATCACCACGCGCCTGGAAGTAGGGCGTTGTGGTCTGAAAGCTCTGATCAACCGCTTCAAAGCCAGCGGGGAGCGGGTCTGTGACAACAACGTGATCAACGGGATGATCGGCAATGATCTCCAACCCAATGTCGTACACCTGCCCCACAGGTAACGTGAGCGAATCAGGGGCAACGAGTCCGGTTTTGTAAAGCACCTTGTCTTCGTTAGCAGGGCGGATAGTGCGAGTGACTCGCAAGCCGTTGAGCTTACCAGGCTGATTGCCTTGCAGTCGATAGCGATACGCAACCAGGTAATGCAAGATGCCTTGCCCCGACTTCTTGAGCGTCAGGTCGTTACGGTTTTGCGGTAGATCGGCAATGCCCACGTTTACCGTTGCACTGGGAGTCTGATAACCCTCAAATTTGGCGGTAGTGAGCGTTTTACCTGCTAGTTGTGCCGTTGCCTCAAAGTTTGGTGGGGTGGGTTGAAGTTTGCTGTAGTCCACTAATGCTGTGAGCGCTTCGGCATTGTCGTAGGTACTTTGCCAGGTACCGTTACGCCGTTGCGCCAGTAATCCTTGGAGCAGCCGATCGAGGTCTTCAGACTTCGCTTTTTGTGCTATGAAAAGCCGTAGCGCTTGAGCCTGGGCGGTGGTTGGTGAATTGAGCCAACGCCAGTTAGAGGGCAAGTTAACCGTGGCGTTCCGTCCGGTTTGATAAATGGTTTCTTGAAGTTGGTTCACCATTGTTTTTGCTTCCTGCTGCCAGTCGGGAAACTGGAAGAGATAGCGTGCCAGCTTAATCTGGCTCACAGGATCGAGTTGACTCCGCTGACTATACAAATCAGACAAAAAGTCATTGCGTCGATCGCCCAATGCTGACAGGGCAATCAGGGACTCTAACCGGAGCTGGTTTTTGCAGAGTTGCTCTTTGCAAAACTCGTACTGACCTGGATCAGCGAGGAGTTTTTTGAGATAGGCAAGCAAGGGAGTTTTGAGTTTGTCAGCTTCACCAGTGAAGGTGCGATCGGCAAGCGCGATCGCCTGAGCAGCATAGGGCGTGATGAACGGATCGGACTTCTCCTGACCGGGATACGCAGCGAAACCACCATCCGGTTTCTGGAGCGTTTGCAATCGCTCGATCGCTTGCGTTGCCTCCTGAGTAGGATTAAAGCTGGCAAACGTTTGTCCATAAGTCTTTGACAAGGTTTGTAGGTTGGCAGCGATCGCCAACTGGCTGGCAGTCGGCTCCAGGAACGGTAAGGCGGTTTCGTCTAACACCTGCTTTGCGGGCGCAAAAAGCGTTGGTATCAGGCTACTGGCGAGGGAAAGCTCCAGCCCACCAGCGTCAGGGGCAACGTTCTTGTCTACATTCAACGGAATGGTCACTTGATCGCGGGTGGTGCCAGCTTCGACGACTTGTTCAGTCACTGCCAACGGTTTGACCGCTAAGGGCACTTCAAAGGCATCAGTAGTGTTGCCAAGCTGGGTTGAAAACGTCACTTTGGCATCGCCTGCTGCCTGCACCACGATCGGGAAGCGATAGGCGCTAGTACCCGTGCCTGCCTGCACTTGTTGCTGACCAGAGGTGTTATCTAGCTTTAATGGATCGGTGACGGAGCCGTTGATGTTGAGATTGCCATTCTGCCCAGTGTTATTGGTAACAGAGACTCCCATCTGAAAGCGATCGCCCGGACGCACAAACTGTGGCAGCAAGGGGTTGGCGATCAGTGGTTTGGTGGTGACAAACGTAGTGTCTCCATTCCCAAAACGCATCTCTTCACCCGTTGCCACTGCCATGACGCGCCAGGTGGTCAGATCATCAGGAAGCTTAAATTTGACGGTTGCATTACCGAGCGCGTCCGTCTTTACGGAGCCGTTGTAGTAGGCCAGCGCTTTGAAGTCGGTACGAGTGCGAGTGCTGCCTGACCCGACCGAAGCACCGCCGCCGTAACCCCAGCCTTTCTGCAAGGGCGAGGCTTGCGGTTGTAGCACTACATCCGGTCGGTTATCGCTTAAGCGAATGGAGATTGGTTGTTCGGCAAACACCGTTTTCACCAGGTCGGGCGGACGGTAGCCACTCAGTTGCAGCACGGCTTCGTTCACCACCATGAGCGTAATCTGCCCCTTAGCAGGTTGTCCCTGGTTGGTCGTCAGCCGCAACTGCACCGTTTGTTCCGTACCGGGTTGCAACGTCGGTGTGACGTTGGTTTCAACCTTTAAGTACTGCGGATTCAAGTCCGTTTCAAAGGGTGCAAAACCAATACGGACGAGTTTGTCAAGACTGCCGGGTTCTACCTGATCGAGCGGTTTGCCCTGGCGCACCAGCACTGCTTCTACCGCCGCGTTGGGCAGCATGTCTGGTGTCACTTGAAACTGCACTTTAGGCGCACTGCCTTGAACCTTAGTAAGGGTTTTGTACAACGTATTGTGGCGCACAACTGCAAAGTAAAGCTCACCCTCAGGGTAGGGTGACTGAATCAGTGCTGTTGCCGTTTCGCCTACCTGATAGTGCTTTTTGTCGAGCTTGATTTCCAGACGATTATTACGATAGCGGTTGCCCCACGCTGCCGAGGCATCGCCCGTTGCCCAGACCTGCACATCCGTAGCGCTGACATCGTTGCTACCTGCAAAGGTGGCGCGAATACGATAAGAACCAGCGATGGTTGGTTTTAAAGAAGCTACCTGTGGGCTGGTATCAGATTGAACATCTGTGGCGTCAACCGTTTTATATTCCACCTGCTCTTGTTGGGTGCGGCTACCTTCAACTAAGCGCGACACGCGGCTGTAGTTCATCTGTTGAAGTTCCAGATGCACCTTTTGATTTAGCACGGTAGTGCCTGTGGGATTGGTAACGATGACTTTGACTGGAAACGTTTGACCAGCGGTGGCAACAAAGTCGCTTTGCAGCCCAATGAGTTTGTCAGTTGGTAGTGCCAAAAAGGACTTGGAATCGGCGACCGAGAGATTTGATACGTCTGCTACTTGAGCATCAACCCGGTAGGTCATGGGGTAGGGCAGTTCTTTTTCAACAGTGAGTGTCTGGCTGCCGTCGCCATTTTTGCTCAAGACTTGATTCGTTTGCAGCACATCACTGGCGATCGTCGGTGCTTCTTCGGGCCAGAGCCATTGGCGACCAAAGGCAAAGCCATCCCAACCTTTGGGTGCAAAGTCGGTTTGTTTGCGAGTGACGTAGTACTCCACCTTGCCGCCTTCAACCGGAGCGCCAAAGAGGTAGTTACTCTGGGTTTTAGCGGTGATGGTCTGACCAACAGAAGTGATGAGTTGAGCGTCTTGAGTTGTGTTTGGATTCGTTGAATCGTTTGTCCCTGCTGGTTTGCCGCCTTCCAGGGTCAAAGCAACTTTGAAATTGGGGGGCTTAAATTCAGCGATGCGAAATTCGCCAGCGATTTCGACACCGTTTTCGTTCTTTGCCAGAATTGCGTAGTAGCCGAGGGGTTGATTTTTGGCGATCGCCCATTCTTTAGAAAAGGTGCCAAACTCATTCGTGGTTTGCGAACCCAGGCTCGTTTCTTGTCCATTGGCATCCCGCAAGGTGACAGAGTACCGAGCGTTTTTGTCTTGCTTCAGCGTGCCGTTTTGCAGGTAGTAAGCGGCTCCAGTAAACCATGCCGTTTCGCCCGGTTGATACAGTTGGCGATCGGAGAAGATGATGCCACGCGAATCAGGTTTACTGCTTTGCCAGCCAGCATCAACACCGTAGTCATAGGCTCCGCTGTATTCAAGCGTACGGGTAAACGCCCAGTCTTTGCCTTCCTGAGCCACCACCAGCAGTTTCGGCGTGTCGGTAAAGCGTCCACCGCCCCCCATGCAGGACTGCAATGCCTGACTATTGAGCAAGAGCGTCCCTGTCTTGTCGGTTTTGCCCGTTGCACAGGCACTCGGCGTCGGTTGCGTTTTTGCCTCTAGCTGCGATTGATAGATTTGCACAGCGGCATTGGCAACGGCAGCACCATCAGAGAGATGATTGACGCGCACCATGCCCGCTTCGGGGAACCATTGGGCAAAAACGCCTAGATTGGTTAACTGCACCAGACCATAGGTTGTCGGTTCACGCCACTTTTGCTGTTTGTCTTCCTGGTACTGATTGGTGCGTGCCTGAATGCCGTATGCCAGCATTCCTGTCGGGCCGCCCAACTGTTTTTGCACGGGAACAGTGATTTCGGTTGCCTGATTTTTTTGGCTGCTAACAGAGTTGCTCTTCCACGCAGTGGGGTTGGGCAACAGGCTACTGCCGTTGTCATTGGGGTAAGCAGAATCGGTATAAACCAGATCCGTTGGCTGAACGATCGCGTAGGCTGCTTTGTAACGATCGAGGTTGACCGCCGAAAGGTTGAGCTGTAGGTTTTTGCCTGTCGGAAAGATATTCAGCCCAGAGGGTGCCCAAAGGTCAGCCGCAACATCGCCCGTCTCGTAATCTACCGTGATCGGTTTGCCCAGGGTTTGCCCAAATTTGTCTTTCAGGTCAGCACCCAGCTTAATTGTGTATTTAGTGGCGGGTTCTAGCGCCCAGGCATTGATGTTGGCAATGCGATCGCCCTCGTAAACCTGTACCAGCGACACATCTTTTTTAGGTGCAGGTTCAACGGTAACGTTGGCGATCGACGACTCGGCATCCAGTTCATTGTTGAATTCTAGCTGGGCACCCCCTTTAACAAAACGACCAGAAGTGCCGCCTGCATCAGGTTGTCCGTAGTGGTTGAGTTTTTGGAAGGCTAACGGCGAGTAGGTTTCTACCTGGCTGCTTACAACGCCTTCACTTGGTAGATTCCCCTTCGCAGACTTTAACCCCGGTAATATGTTCAGACGATAACGGGTAGCTTTAGCGAGTTCTTGTTGGGGTGTAAGCGTGTAAAGCCAGTCACGCGCAGAAGGATCAAACTGTTCCTGCGGTGATTTCTCATCGGGAGACTGTTCTGTTGGTGTCTCTTCACTCTTTTCGAGGGCAACATTCAGCCCCACACCGTTACTCTCCGTACCCGGTGCCAGCTTAATATGCTCTTTGAGCGAGGCTAAATCCAGCTCAACATTTGACGTGAATTTGAGTATGGGTTTGCGATCGAGGGGAGGGGCTGTTTCGCTTCCGGGTGTACCCGCAGCAGGCGTTCCCGGCAAATTCGACAGCTTAATGGATTCGGTGTTGAAGGTCCAGGCAAGGTCTTGATCTAGTCGATGCTGCTTCAGATCAGCCAACCCAGCTTTGAGAGTGACTTGAACGCGGGTCGCTTTGGGGATTGCCTGATCGCCCTGAAAGCCAACCATGCGTGGCGTCAAAAAGCGAAACTGACCAGGAAGCGGCGGCACCACTTCAAATTTCTTCAGCAGGTCTTGGGGATCTTTGCTCTCTAGTTGCTCGATCGGGATAAGCGGCTCCTTGAAGCGGATGCGGATCTGCGCTGTGGTGGCAGCATCACCAGTGGAGCTAATCTGCTCAATCCAGTCAGGTAGCTTGGGTGCTGGTAAGGCGGCGACTGATGGTTGGGGGTTGGGTGCGGAGGAAATATTAGCGAAACTACAGCCTTTGATGGCAAGGGCAACAACAACTGCCAGCAGAATAACCCAGGGTTTAATGTTGCGATTCCCAATTCTCATCATCCTTCTCCCCACCGTGAACCAACGTAACCAGGAATATACCCAGCTACCACATCATTCCTACCCGCGATCGCAGCTAAATTCCCCGTAGTAACTATAAATCTTTACTTGGAATGTACTTAGGCGATTTCCAGAAAAGATTTTACCCTTCGACTCCGCTCAGGGTGCAGGCTGGCTGAGCGAAGTCGTTGGCGTAGCCTGTCCGTAGGGCATAGACAATGGGTAATTTGTTTACTAGAAATCTCCTTAGAAGGGTGAACACGAGCAGCAGCGCGATCGCTCAGCAAAATGAGCGCGGCTTTGTTGTAGAGAGCCTGTCAAAAAATAACGGGGCAGGTTTTGAGGAGCGGTCAGCTATCAGCAGTCAGCCATCAGCCATCAGCTTTTTGTCGATCGCTGTCTCCTGAGTTTTGCGTCCTGAATCTTGAGCTAAAAGCAGGCGCGGCGCTAGAAAGTTTTGAGCTACTTTTACCTTTTGCCTTTTACCTGCCTCCCCCTGCTCCCCCTGCCTTCTGACCACTAAAATCCAACCATTGCTGCATACTCTAATGAGCCGTAACCACGCGATCGCGCCCCTCTGACTTTGCCTGATACAATGCAGCATCAGCCGACTGAAGAATGCTTTCTCCCGTCGTCCCGTGTTCCGGAAAACAGGCAACGCCCAACGAGATGCTAATCACGCCGACTAGCTGACGACGATGTTGTACATGCAAATGTTTAACGCCTCATGTAACCGCGCTGTCCCGTTTCAGCGTCTTTAAGCTCAGACATCAATGCTTCCAGTTCAGTTAAAACCTGCTGGGATTGGGCGGCTTGCTTTGCCACCTGAATAAAGCGGGTCGCATTCCACCATGCGAAGCCACTACTTAATCCGAGTAATAGTAGCGCGACTCCAAATCCACCAATTATTTTTCGTTCAACTGAAAACTTCATTTTAAAAGCTCGATGAACCGCTCATAATCTCTATTGAACAAGTTTTTTAGATAGAGTACAAAGAGGAGATCAAAAAACTTCTTAAATTTCATGCTCAAATCGCCAAAAGCGCTGCCCAGTCTTAGTTTAAACCAACGAAAAAAGATTTGAAAAAGTAGGCAATATGGCGTAAAAAGATTAGCTAAATGTATATTGTGATCTGTCCTGGAATACATAATCCCTCTTTGACGCAACAGTTTTTGCAAGGGCTCTTGCCACATTTTGCTAACTCTACATTGCAACAAACAGAGCTGCTGGTGTTTCCAGTCGATCGCTACCCCGCCTATTCAGGTTTCCACGTTTTGCATTTTCTTCAGGAGCAGTTCAGTGATACCCAGTCGGCTACATTACTCAAAACACCGTTAGTTTTTGTTGGGTTTAGTGCCGGAGTTGTCGGCGCGATCGGGGCTGCTTGGGGCTGGCGAGGCTTGGGTCGATCGGTGAGCGCACTCATTGCGATCGATGGTTGGGGTGTGCCGCTGTCGGGCGACTTTCCCATACACCGGATGAGCCATGATCACTTCACATACTGGAGTTCGGCACTGTTGGGCGCAGGAACGGACAGTTTCTATGCTGACCCAGCGGTGGCGCATTTAGATCTGTGGCGATCGCCGCAAACAGTCAATGGTTGGTGGGTTTCACCGGACGACTCTGCCACTCCTACCTTGACGACCGCAGCCAGTTATTTGACTGCTCTGTTGTGCCGTTATACGGAGCAACTATGAGTGATCCTAAAAATAGACGAAGACGGTTTGTGGCTGCATAACCTAGTACGGGAACATTAAAACGGCTGGGCATTAAAGTTGGCAGCAGAACGTTAGCCATCTTTACCCACTACAGCGCAAACTAAGAGAGGAAAGCCAACTGGCTTCTAAACGGTTTTTGAGGCGAAACGACTCTATGCTTCCAACTAGTCCTGCTGGTAGCGGGTTTGCGGCACTGCTGCGAAATCGACCGTTTCTGGCACTGTGGACAGCGCAAATCCTGTCTCAGGTTGCGGATAAAGTCTTTTTCGTATTTTTGATTGCGTTGTTGGTCAACTATCAACCGCCCGCTGGGTTAGAAAATTCTGCGCGATCGGCGCTGATGTTTGCCATCACCCTACCAGCCATTTTGTTTGGCTCGGCGGCTGGCATTTTTGTCGATCGCTTTGACAAACGACAGATTTTGGTGGGTTGCAATCTGTTCCGTGGTCTGTTGATTCTGGCAATACCGCTGCTGCCGAAAGAATTTGCGGTGCTGTTAGGCATCGGTTTTTTGGAGTCAGTGCTCACTCAGTTCTTTGCCCCAGCAGAACAGGCATCAATTCCGCTGTTAGTGGAGCGACAGGGGTTGATGAGCGCCAATGCGCTGTTTACGACAACCCTAATGGGTTCGCTGATTGTGGGCTTTGCGATCGGTGAGCCGCTGCTCACACTGGCAAAGTCCTGGGGAACCTTCGGTCAAGAGATTTTGCTCGGTGGGCTATATATCCTCGGAGCCTTGATTCTGCAATCGCTGCCGTTGCGTCACAGTGGTGCCGATCCTCAAATTGTGCAGGCGCATCCCTGGAGCGACTTCAAAGCTGGGCTGGTTTACCTGCGAAAAGATCGCCTAGTCAGCAGCGCGATGGTGCAGCTAACGTTGCTGTATTCAGTTTTTGCGGCGTTGACGGTGTTAGCGATCGATCTGGTCGAAGAAATTGGGCTGAAATCAACCCAGTTTGGCTTTTTGTTGGCGGCGGCTGGTGTCGGCATGGTTTTTGGGGCAGGCATTTTGGGGCATTGGGGCGATCGCTTTCATGGCAAACCCCTGCCACTCATTGGGTTTCTTACGATGGCGGCGGGGTTAACCGTCTTCACGTTTACCCGCGACCTGTGGATTGGCTTGAGCCTGAGTACATTGCTGGGCGTTGGGGCCTCACTGGTAGGCGTACCGATGCAAACATTAATTCAGCAGCAAACGCCAGAATCGATGCGCGGCAAGGTCTTTGGGTTCCAGAACAATCTGGTTAATATCGCTTTGAGTGTGCCATTGGCGATCGCGGGTCCCCTCACCGATGCCGTTGGGCTACGCGTTGTTTTGTTAGGGATGAGCGTCATTGTGAGTCTGGTTGGGATTTGGGCATGGCACAATACCCGCCGGGTGCTGCAAGACGTGCTCTAAAGCTTCTAATCTCATCTCAATTTCTTCTAAATCTCATCTCAATCTAAAGAGAGGGATGAAAGGCAAGGGAGGAGAGGCATCAGAGGCTAAAACATAAGCCTATACCCTTTTGCTTGCCTCTTCCGGGGTGTCAGCGCCGTCTTTAAATGTCAGAAGATGCTGACGATCCATCCTTCAACAAGCAGCCTGATCCTCGCTACGATGGGTATTAC
>JBBSHC010000011.1:0-15414 GCA_038253425.1 Leptolyngbyales cyanobacterium
ACATCACGACCACCGCATCTTCGGCATTATCATTTTTCTGATTGCAGAAGCCATGATCTTTCTGGGGCTGTTTACGGCATATCTGACGTTTCGTGCCGTTGCACCCAGTTGGCCCCCCGAAGGCACACCCAGGCTAGAGTTGCTGTTACCAGGCATCAACACGATTATTCTGATTTCGAGCAGCTTTGTCATTCACAATGCCGATACAGCCATTAAGAAGAATGATGTTAAAGGTCTGCGGCTGTGGTTTGTTATCACGGCTGTAATGGGAGCTATCTTTCTGGCTGGTCAGCTTTATGAGTACTTCCATTTAGAATTTGGGCTCACAACCAACTTATTCGCCAGCACTTTTTATGTGCTTACAGGCTTTCACGGACTGCATGTCACGTTTGGTTTGCTCTTGATTTTGGCAGTGTTGTGGCGATCGCTCAAACAAGGGCATTACAACAGCGAAAGCCACTTTGGTGTTGAAGCCGCTGAAATCTATTGGCATTTTGTTGATGTGGTTTGGATTGTGCTCTTTTTGCTGCTCTACATCCTTTGATCAATCACTCTGCCTTCTCAAGATGTGACTTAAAAAGACAACCAATAAAAAAGGGAGAGCATTTAATAACGCTCTCCCTTTTTTTGCTTACCATCGTGAGAATCTGGCGATTCAACTAATCTACTTAATCGACACTTTAGCGCCAGCTTCTTCCAGTTGCTTCTTAGCGTCGTCGGCATCACTCTTGGCAACGCCTTCTTTGACTGGCTTAGGTGCAGCTTCGACCAGATCTTTCGCTTCTTTCAGACCCAGCCCTGTTAAAGTCCGAACCACTTTCAGGATCGAGATCTTCTTGTCAGCCGGAACTTCTTCCAAAACAACGTTAAATTCAGTTTGCTCTTCAACTTCTTCAGCCGGAGCAGCAGCACCAGGAGCTGCCATCATCATGCCACCCACGGGAGCAGCAGCACTGACGCCAAAAGCTTCTTCAATTTGCTTTACTAACTCTGATGCTTCCAGCAATGTTAGTGTTTTCAGCTTTTCTAAGATCTCGTCGGTTGTTGTAGACATGGTGTAATTCCTAAGTTACGGTTTGTGGATTGTGAGCGATTAGTTATTAACGCAGATTGCTCTAACAACTAAAAACTGAATTAAGCGGCTTCTTGATCTTTGTCAGCAACCGCTTGAATAGCGCGAGCCAGCGAAGATGGCACCTGGTTGATGCCAACGGCTAGTTTGGTTGCTACACCATTGATAGCGCCAGCAATTTGAGCAATAAGCTGCTCCTTCGATGGCAGATCAGCGATCGCTTTCACGTCCGCCTCAGTCAAGGCGCGCCCTTCCATGACGCCACCACGAAGTTCAGTCTTTTTGGTCGCCTTCTGAAAATCTTGATACGCTTTTAGCGCCCCGCCAACGTCATCTTTGATCAGCAAGAAGGCTGATGAATCTGTCAGCAGTTTCGTCATTGGTTCCCAAGTTGCATCACCTTCAACGGCAATCCGCATGAGCGTGTTTTTGGTCACTTTACAGGTTGCACCCGTCGGCAGAAGCCGCTTTCGCAAGTCTGTAATTTCAGCAACAGTTAGACCCTTGTAATTGATTACAACAGCCAACTGGGATGTACTCAAAGTTTCCTTAAGTTCAGCGACGATCGTTTTCTTGCCTTCTAACGTTCTACCCATGTATCTCACCTCCTTAAACTGGGTGGTCTTTATCAAACCTGTTCACTGCGTCTGCTAGCACAGCCCAAAAGCAAAAACCCCGGGTACACTGCCGGGGTTCGCTGTTAATTCATCGCGCTGTGTCGGTTGAAACGACACTCACAATAGAATCACAGAACGAAAACCTCGGCAGGGAATTAAGCCTCATGCACCTGCTGTCTTTGGCTTTGCTATGAAAATGTTGGTACTTAGTTGATAGTTATCGTGACCCTAAAAAGCTATAGCAATGAAATTGAGCCTTAACAAACGTTCTTAGGCAATCGGAATTTGGTTTCACAAACAATGAACGATCGTTTAAGACGTTATGCCGCTTCATCAAATTTCAGATCTCTGAGGATGCTAATATCAACTTCGATCGAGGGACCCATTGTAGAAGCAACATAAACGCTGCGCCAATAGCGACCTTTAGCCCCAGAAGGGCGGTTTCGATCAATCGTTTCTTGAAGCGCTTTCAAGTTAATCAGCAGATCTTCGGCTGGAAAGGTTGCCTTACCAAACATCACATGGACAATCCCGGTTTTATCAGCCCGGAACTCTAGCTTACCTGCCTTAAACTCAGTGATCGCTTTAGGCAAATCAAATGTGACCGTACCACCTTTAGGAGATGGCATTAAACCACGTGGACCGAGCAACTTACCCAGTTTCGCTACCTGAGGCATCATATCAGGCGTAGCAATGAGCAGGTCAAAATCGATCGCGCCTTTCTGGATGTCAGCGATTAATTCCTCTGAACCAGCAAGGTCTGCCCCTGCGTTCGTTGCTTCTGTTACCTTTTCACCACGAGCGATCACAGCCACGCGAATCGATTGTCCTGTGCCCTTAGGCAGCGCTACCGTCGTCCTTAGCTGCTGATCCGTATATTTAGGATCAATTCCTAACCGAATGTGCGCTTCTGCGGACTCAGCAAACTTCGCGGTCGCCGTTTCTTTCAGCAAATTCAGCGCTTCGAGCGGTTCGTAAGGACGCTCCTCTACTTTTTTATGCAACTCTTTCAGCCTACGAGAGACTTTTACCATATTTTTCTCCTGGGGTAATAACGAAGCAGCGCCTCTTCCCCGCTAACGGTTTACAAGCTAATAACCCAACATTGAAGACGGAAGCATTTAGAGCCTAGATGCGTCTTACATTGTAACTCTTACTCTTTAACAGTTACGCCCATGTTACGAGCAGTGCCTTCAACAATTCGCATTGCCGCTTCAATGTCGTTTGCATTCAAATCAGGCAGCTTCGCCTGAGCAATTTCTTGCAACTGCGTGCGAGTAATCGAACCAACCTTTTTACGAATCGCCTCCCCTGATCCTTTATCAATGCCAGCCGCTTTAGCAATCAGCTTGGAAGCGGGAGGCGTCTTGAGAATAAAGGTAAAACTACGATCTTCATAAACTGAGATTTCAACGGGAACCACCATGCCTGCCTGGTCAGCAGTTCGAGCATTATATTCTTTACAGAACATCATGATGTTGACCCCATGCTGACCCAGAGCAGGACCAATGGGAGGTGCGGGATTCGCTTTTCCAGCGGTAATGGCCAACTTAATGACCGCAACAATTTTCTTTGCCATTGACTCTCTTAGCTCTCTTTCTGAACCTGATTAAACTCCAATTCCACGGGGGTATCGCGCCCAAAGATGGAGAGCAGCGCTTTTAGCTTACTACGCTCAGGGCTGACCTCAATCACCTCGCCTTCAAAGTCTTTGAAGGGACCTGACAACACCATAATTTTGTCCCCAGGTGCCATATCAATCTTGATAACAGGCTCTTGCTCCTGGGTTTGCCTAAAAATGCGTTCAACTTCAGCGTGACCCAGTGGCAGTGGTTTGACATGCCCTCGACCACGACCGTAGCGACGCTTTTGCTCTGCACCGACAAAGTTGATTACGTTGGGTGTGTTTTTAATGACCTGCCACGTGTCATCATCCATCAGCATGTTGACGAGCACGTAGCCAGGAAAAACTTTTTCGTCCGTACTTTGTCGGCTACCATCTTTACGGAGTTTGATGGCTGGGGTCTGCGGGATTTCGATCTGAAAGATGCGGTTGGCAACATCCAGAGTTTCTATACGCTGTTCCAAGTTAGCCTTGACACGTTTTTCGCAGCCGGAAGCAACTTGAACGGCGTACCAACGACCATTCTTAGAAGAGATTTCTTCGGACTCGTCGTCAATCTGAGTCAAATTTTGTTGGAATTCGTCTGATGTAAAAGTCATCCAAATACCTGCTTGGCTCCCCACGCAAAGAAATTATCAACAAGATAAATTAGCGTCGCCGAAAGGATCACCATCAGAATGACAGCAATAGACTCGCTGATAAGCTGTTGACGACTTGGCCAAACAACCTTGTCTAGCTCATCTTTGGTTTCTTGCAAGAACGTTGTCGCATCAAAGCCAGACTTCGTTGCCTGCACCTCAGCCTCTTCTTTCTTGACCACAATCCTTTGACTCCCTCTCAGTGAACCTGCATGACTACATGGCTTTAGAACCCGTAGCCACGATCAACTGGGCAGAGAGGCACACAAGTCTTGCAATACCAATTTAGCCCAGTTCTGCTATTGACTTACACTAACTCATTCGGCAGTTTGAACATCCTTGCTTGGACCACCTCACAATATAGTGAAACAACCAATCGACAAGCAATGGAAAACTTCTCGACTCAGCGCGCCCTGGAGGACTTGAACCCCCGACATCAGGTTTTGGAGACCTGCGTTCTACCAACTGAACTAAGAGCGCCCGTGCTAAGCCTTTACAACGTTAGCATCAATAAGCCTATCAGCTTACTTGCTATTCGTCGGTTGTTAGTTGTCAGACTGATTTTCACTAACAACTAACAGCATCGCCCCAGCTTTTTACTGTAGGGGTCGATCGAACCGCTGCTTGAGGCGAGTTGCTTTACCAATACGATCGCGGAGATAGTAAAGCTTGGCACGTCGTACTTTGGCACGTCGTAACACTTTAATGCTTTCAATGCGAGGAGAGTGAATCAGAAACACTCGCTCAACACCGACTCCTTGAAATGTTTTGCGAACCGTTACATTTTGATTGATACCAGCGCCACGCCGAGCAATCACAACCCCTTCATAGGGCTGAGTCCGCTCTTTACCGCCTTCCTGGATGATTACACCGACTTTAACCGTGTCGCCGATGTAAATGTTAGGCAAGTCTGACTTCATTTGTTCCGCTTCAATAGAGCGGATTATTTCCTGGGCATGCATAGGTTTGGTGAAAACTCACAGTCTCTAACTATAGAGCAAAAAGCGAAATTAAGTCTAGATGAACTTGTAAACCAGTAAAAGCACTTGCCTGGAGATTGCTTTAAGCTGTGGTTGTTTGTTCGCTACTCGGCAGGATTGCTAAGCTGTTAAGCATCTAAACTGCATGTTGACGGGACTGAAGCCCTTATCCACAGGAGATCGACCTGGAAATTTAAATGCCGATCAGCTTATCAATCCTTGCAGATGTTTACTGACGAAGCCAATGAAGTGCTTTTAAGCTTTTTAACCGTGAAGGTCTTACTGCCTGGTCTTCGATCGCCGATCGCTTTTGCTTAAAAAGCGTAGGTGTCACAGGTCTGTCACTGTGTTGCAACCGTGAATGGATTAGATTAGAGCTGGCGCTAGTCGCTTTGATCTACTTGCTACGATTGATTTTTCAGAGATTTGTCTGCACACTATGTCTCTTCCATCACTGCTCCGCCGCTACGGCATCTTAACCACTTTGTTTGGTCTGTGTTTGGGTTTTGTTCTGCTTTCCGAAATCCCTGCTAACAGCCAACCTGTGGCACCCAGTACAGTGATCGCCCAACGCTCTCCCACAGTTAAACCATCCTCAGACCCCAATTTGCCTTCAGACTCTCTTACAGGGGCGGTTCACAGAACGGTGTTAGACAATGGGTTAACCGTTTTGACGAAAGAAGTCGATACCGCTCCGGTGGTGACGGTCCAGGTTTGGTATCGAGTCGGGTCGCGAGACGAGTCCCCTGGCATTAACGGCATTGCCCATCAGTTAGAGCACCTGATGTTTAAAGGCACAAAAACGCGTCCGCTTCAGTTTGGGCGTTTTTTTAGCGCGTTGGGTAGCGCGTCGAATGCGTTTACCAGCTACGACGAAACCGCCTACTTCGGAACGGTCGAGAAGGATAAGTTGAATGCATTGTTGGTGTTGGAAGCAGACAGAATGCAAAATGCGCTGATTGGTGACAAAGAGCTAACCAGCGAGAAACGGGTCGTCATCTCAGAATTGCAAGGCTACGAGAATAACCCTGGCTACCGGTTGGGTCGCACGGTGATGAAAGCAGCCTTTCCCAACAGCCCGTACGGCTTACCTGTTGGCGGAACCAAAGCCGATGTGCAGGCGTTTACGGTGGCACAGGTGCGGGACTACTACCGTAAATTTTATCGACCTGACAATGCCACGTTGGTTATCGTCGGCAATTTTCAGCTTGAGCCAACGTTGGATGCGGTCAAAGCAACGTTTGGCAAGGTTCCTAAAGGGACAGGCGTTTTACCCAATGCCCAGGTGTCAAAAACAAAATTGCCAAAAGCAGCGATGCCTACCGCTGGTGCAACGAAGTCTCCGATCGTGCTGAAAGAACCGGGAAGTGCTTCTCTTTTAAACGAAGTGTACCCGCTGCCCAGCGTTGACCACCCGGATGTGCCTGCGTTGCAGTTGATGGACTATGTGTTGACAGGTGGACGGAGTTCACGTCTTTACCAAGCATTAGTGGAGTCTGGACTGGCTAGTGAGGCGGGTGGCTACGCTGCTAATTTGATTGGTGGCGGTTGGTATGAATTCTCTGCCACGGCGGCTCCGGGTAAGGAATTAGCCCAAATTGACACGGTGCTTCAGCAGACGCTAGCTGACTTACGCGATCGCAGCATTACGCCAGAAGAACTCGATCGCGCTAAAACTCAGCTCAAGGCATCGATCGCACTCCGCAACCGCGATATCACCAGTCAGGCGCAGCAGCTTGGTGATGACCAAACCTCTACAGGCGATTACCACTACAGCGATCGCCTTCTAGCTGCCATTGCCACTGTTACGGCAGCAGACGTGCAACGGGTGGCAAACACGTATCTGACGCCTGCAAACCGCACTGTTGGCTTTTTTGAACCAACCCAACTGAACGGAAAGCCCGGTACCAGTTCTGGGAATTTCTCTCAAACAGCAGAGAACTTTAGTCCTGGTGCTCCGGTTGATCCGGCAGAAGTCGCTAAATATTTACCAAAGTCTACTGTTAGCAACGAACGAGCAACTCAAGCATTACCGGAGAAACTTAATCTCGCTAATGGCTTGAGCGTGTTGTTGCTGCCCGATCGCAGTACACCGACCGTAACGCTCAGTGGCTATATCAAGGCAGGCACAGCGTTTGATCAAGCAGACACTGCTGGGCTGGCGAGCTTAACGGCTGCTAACTTGATGAATGGCACCAAAACAAACGACGCGCTGGCGATCGCCAAAACCCTTGAAAATCGGGGAGCCAGTTTGGGCTTTAGCGCCAACCGAGAAGGCGTAGCGATCGGGGGAAGTGCCCTGGCGGTCGATTTGCCTACGCTAACGCAGGTGCTTGCCGACGTACTACAGAACGCTAACTTTCCAGACAACGAATTGGAGTTGAGCCGTCAACGGGCTTTAACCAGCTTGAAGCTAGAACTTGACAATCCTGCTCGGTTAGCACGACGCGTCTTTCAGCAGACTATTTATCCTGCGAATCATCCCTTCCACACCTTCCCTACAGAAGCAAGCTTGAAGCAGATCACTCGCGCCAATGTGGTGCAGTTTTATCAACAGCATTACCATCCAGACAGCACCGTACTTTCTTTAGTCGGGGATTTTGATCCGGCTCAAGTGCGTAATTTACTCAACCAATCGTTGGGTTCCTGGCAAGCGCCGACACAAGATGTCAAGCTTGAATTTCCATCAGTGCCGTTACCCAAAACAGTAACGCGGGTGAATCCGGTGCTGCCTGGTAAGACTCAATCCGTTACCTACATTGGTTACAACGCCATCGATCGCAAAGATCCCCGCTTTTATACAGCCCTTGTGATGAATCAGATTGTGGGCGGCGATACGCTCTCTAGCCGTCTGGGTACTGAAATCCGCGATCGCCTGGGTCTTACCTACGGCATCTACAGCGTTTTTCAGGCAGGCGTTACCTCTGGTCCTTTTATTATCAGTATGCAAACGGCTCCAGAAGATGCTAACAAAGCGGTTGCCAACACGCTCATTCTGCTCAAACAACTGCGCGACAAAGGCGTGACCGAGAGTGAAGTTGCTGCCGCCAAGCGATCGCTCACCAGTAGCTACCCGGTTGAGCTGGCAGACCCCGATAGCCTCTCCAGTACGATCTTGATGAACGCCGTCTATGGGTTAAGCATCAATGAAATTCGGGAATACACCGACAAAATTAATGCTGTAACCCCCGCAAAAGTGAATCAGACCATTCAGGAACTGCTACGTCCCGATCGCGTAGTGGTTGTCACGGCTGGACCGGGTAACTCGACCCCGCAAAAGTAGAAGCTTGACTGTAGAGATGTGAATGTCCTTCCTTGCATCTCTACAGAATTTGGCTTTTGTTCAGTGAATAACCTTCGCTTCCTACAGTGTTGACATTTTTATGCAACGATGAAGCGTCTAACTAGTCTGCCTGGACTTCATAGGAACTGGCAATTTGAGTTACTTTAGAGAAGTCAGCGATCGGTGTTGTTTGAAGTAGCATCGTCGGTTAACGTCTCTAACTATTCGGCGTTGATGTAGCTCATTGACTGGATGCTTTCTCCTGTGTCGAGCTGATATTGCCCTCTCTTTCTGTTGCGATCGCATGAATATTTTTAGCCAACTGCTCAACCAACCCGCCCTCCCTTCACCCAAAAAACAGCGTCGCGGCGTCGAAATCAAATCGCCACGTGAAATCGACATCATGCGTCAGGCGTCCCGCATTGTCGCTACCGTACTGAAAGAAATTTCCGCACTGGTTGAACCCGGCATGACCACGGCTGATCTAGATGCCCATGCCGAAAAGCGCATCCGTGAGATGGACGCAACGCCAAGCTTCAAGGGCTATCACGGCTTTCCTGGTTCCATTTGCTCGTCACTTAACCAGGAAGTTGTCCACGGTATTCCCAGTCGCAAAAAGATCATTCGCGCTGGCGATGTGTTGAAGGTGGATACAGGCGCGTTTTACCAGGGCTTTCATGGCGACTCTTGCATTACGATCGCGGTTGGCAATGTCACCCCCGATGCGGCACGGTTGATTCGCGTAGCAGAAGAAGCCCTCTATAAGGGCATTGAGCAAGTGAAAGCGGGTGCCCATTTACTGGATTTAGCAGGAGCCATTGAAGATCACGTCAAAGCCAACGGCTTTACGGTTGTCGAAGATTTTACAGGACATGGTGTGGGACGCAATCTGCACGAAGAACCATCGGTCTTTAACTTTCGCACCCATGACATGCCTAACGTGAAACTACGGGCAGGTATGACCCTGGCGATCGAACCCATCCTTAACGCCGGATCAAGATTCACGCGCACACTCGCCGATCGCTGGACGGCGGTGACAGTCGATAACTCCCTTTCTGCCCAGTTTGAACATACAGTTTTAGTGACAGAAGACGGCTACGAAATCTTGACCGATCGCACAAAGGTATGACGGTTGAAGTGCGTCATGGTAAGAGAAAGAATTTGATCAGAAAGACGATGAGGGCGGGATCTTGTCTCTATGCGTGTCGGCTGCTCACGCTTTATGGTTCTAGCCAGCGCCAGTTGGGACGATTCCAGTCGTAGACGCCTTGAATCTCATACTCGGCACCGCTATCAAACCGAATGACACAGCTTGTAGCGCTACTGTGCTTTGTTTCTACAGGCAAGTCATGTACATCTAAGTCAAAATCGCTTTCTCTAGGCTCGTCTTGAACTCGTATAACCGTGCAGGAAAACCACTCTCGGCTACAGGGTCCTGTTTCTTGTACCCATTCCCACAAACCATTTGTGACTTCGATGCGATCGCCTACCTTGAGCTTAAGCACGTCGTTGCCTTCTAAGTCATACCGTGCAAGATGCCCTGGCGTAATCTGCTCTAACCATTGAATGCCATACCGCTCGCGCACAAACTGCACCGATCCAGAGCTTCGACCTTCCAGCCAGTCGTTCAATAGCGCAATTTTCCAGGGTTGGTTTTGGCGTTCCTGCTCTTTCACAAAGGCTAGAAAAGCCAACCGTTCTTCAGGTGCAAGGTCATCAAGCGGGTTGCCAAACTTATCCGCTACGTTGCGGGTATTTGTAGAAGCCTCTGTGCGATCGTGCCCTTCAAACTGCTGCACAGCTTCCCACAGCGCCTGGAGCAAGATTTGCTTTTGGCGATCGCTGAGGGGATACGAGGCGGCTTCGCATTGGTTAAATGCCGCTTTGAGGGCTGCTTCAATTTCAGATCGGGTCATGCGCTCACAGGTCGTAGGGAGACTGGTGCGAGGATGGAGCAGAGCGGTTAATGGCAGTTTAATGTCTTCATTATGGCAAACGTTTCAGAAAGCTTCCTTCGGCTTATTTCGGTGCAATTCGGGCTAAGCTGAGGCATGGCTTCTCAAGCACATCATGCGTTCTCGATCGTGCCGTAAAATCATTTGCCCCTTGTTTTAGCCGCTTACTACTTACGCCTACTAACTTAACTTATGCCATTCCGCGCTCTTGCTATTGCCCTGGCTACGGGTTTTCTATGGATTCTCACCACGTGGCTGACGCCTCCAGCTTTAGCACTCACTCAAATCAGGCTCTTTGACCTGTCTTACCACGAGTGCCCTGCTGAAGATGTAGAGAGACCAACTACGGGCGAGATCGCCAGCATTTTTCCACACTGCTTCATTGTCACTGGCAAAACTGACAACAAATCTGGCAAGCCTGTTGTGAATGCCGATATTTTTGGGCGCATCTACGACGCTAACAATGATTCTGTGATGCAGAACCGTACCCGTTTGGGAGCCGTGGAAGAAATTCCACCCGGTATTGGCACATTTGAACTACGCATCTCGGTTCCTGCTAGTCAACCAACACCGTTGAAGCTAGAGCAATTTAAAGCAGCAGGTTTTACAGGAAAAGTGCGCCGTTAAACAGCCGTTAGAAGTTAAACTTACTTAAACGCTATACAAAAAGCCTGCGTGCATGACTTCAATCAGTGGCAACGCAGGCTTTTTGTTGTCAGGCGGCATAAGAATGGTGAATTCAACCAACACTCCACTTAATTACATCGCCAGCCCAGTCTGCATACTGGCAAGTAGTTGTGCCACGGATGGCAAAACGGCAGATTGTACGACTTGCAACAGCAAAAGTGCGAGGATGGGCGAAAAGTCGAGACCACCTAGCGGCGGAATGATCGATCGAAAAATGTTGAGGTAGGGGTCGGTCAGTTGACTCAGAATTGAGAAGGGAGGATCAAACCAGTTGATGTTGGGAAACCAGCTCAACAGGATGCGGATAAACAGTAAAGCGGTATAGATATTAATGAACGTTACAACTGTGTTGAACAGCAGAGGAATGAGAGAACTCATGATGGTGTCGCTTCCTTAAGTGGTGAAGTCCGTCAGCACGTAGATTTAATTTAGTAGATTCAATTTAACGGCTATCAGTAGCGTTCGTCTTAGTCAAATAGAGTCTAGCACCTCAGACGCGATCGCCTGCTGTAGGGCTGGGGTTTAAGGCTCTCTGGTCATCGATCGCTCAACCGTCTGAGTCGCTGCTCCGTTGACGCCGCCAAGCTGTTGCCTCACATCATCAATGGCATCGTTTAATTGAGCAATTTTATCTTCCAGGCTATGACGAGCCGCTTCCATATCTGGTTGTCCGTTCGTTCCTTTCAGCGATCGTCGCTTTGCCTTATCTGAGTTCATTGCGGTTTGATTCGCATTGAGTGAATCTTCAGACGCTAAGGCATTGAGCGCTTTGGGAGCCAGCAGTGCACCTAAAACACCACCAACCACACTCCCGAAGACCGCGCCCAGTAAGAATCCACCTGCAAAATTATCTCGCTGACTCATCGCTGCTCAAATTCCTCATTGCATCGTGGCACACATATCAAACTGTTACTGCTATGGTTCCAGCTTAACCGCTGCTTGAGAGACTGCCCACTCACGCACCACGGCTTTAGGTTAGCACTTCATGTACCAAAGGTGCGATCGCCCGCGTCGCCCAATCCTGGCACAATAAACCCCTTGCTGTTCAGACCTTCATCGATCGCTGCTGCATAAATACTCAAGCTGGGGTAGGCAGCACTCAACTTTTGTAAAGCAGTCGGAGCTACCACGACAGAAATAATCCGCACCAGTGCCGGATCAATTCCCCGACGGGTCAGTTCTGCCAGCGCTGCCATGCTTGTGCCACCGGTTGCCAGCATTGGCTCTGTAATGAGCACATGGGTTTGAGGCGGAAAGGTTTCTGGCAGCTTATTCAAATAGCAGGTTGGTTCTAGCGTCTCTTCATTTCTGACGAAACCAAGGTGATAAATCGATGCCAGTGGCAGCAGTGCCTGTGCCCCATCCAGGAGCGCCAAACCTGCCCGTAGAATTGGCATGACCACGACCGGAAACCCAGGGTCAATAAAGGTTGCTGGGCAGGTCGCTAAGGGCGTCTCTACAGTGGTTTCCTGAATTGGTAGCCAGTCTCGAATGGCTTCGTAGGTGAGCCAGCGACCGAGTTCTGTCATGGCACTGCGAAACAATGTCGAAGGGGTTGAGGCGTCGCGCGCTACTGCCAACCAGTGCTGAATTAACGGATGGGGTGGAACGTAGACACGCAGTTGAAGAGTCATAAAGCAACAGTGACAGGAATTGCGGGTGATAAGTCTGCCCTATCATACTCTCTTCCCAAAACCTGCGGTATGAGCGTTGGGACTTCTTCGATGGGAAAGCGGTGTTTAAGTATGCTGTATGTCGTGTTCACCGTCTTCTGAAAAATGCCGGATGAAGTTGATAAAATTCTCAATAAGCTTATAGTTAGCTTTAGTGTTCTCCTTTCTGAAGGATTGACAAGGGGTTGGTCAGCAGCAGTCGATCGCCCTTTTTTTTACCTGCATCACCTTTTTACCTACATCACCTTTTTGCTTGCACCAATGGCTAAAGGGCTAAAGCGGTGCTTTCTAGAAGAAGGAAGAGTCAACAAATTCAAGGCAGGCAACGCAGAGCACTCAATCGATCTTTACTGTCCTCTATGAGCGCAATCGGTTGATTAGCAAACCCCTTGCTGACTCTGGGTCGTTAAAACCAATTACAGCATCGACTCCGATAAACTGTTAGAAACGCGCTTGTTTATAGTGGATTCCATGCCTTCTGATCAGCCTGCTCCGATGTCTGCCGCCCTGCGATCGTCGCTTTCACCTGATACACACGCTTTTGATACCCCTGAATTCGATGTCATTGTGATTGGGTCGGGCATCGGCGGTTTGGTAACTGCTACTCAGTTAGCTGCCAAAGGTGCAAAGGTGCTGGTGTTAGAGCGCTATCTCATTCCGGGTGGCAGTGCAGGTTACTTTGAGCGACAGGGCTATCGTTTTGACGTTGGCGCTTCCATGATTTTTGGTTTTGGTCAACAAGGCACTACTAACCTTCTCACTCGCGCCCTACAAGCTGTAAACGTCAGTCTGGAAACCGTTCCCGATCCGGTTCAAATTCACTACCATTTGCCCAATGGTTTAGAGCTAAAAGTTCACCAGGATTATGAGAAGTTCTTGCAGGAGCTGATCGATCGCTTTCCCCATGAACAGGTGGGTATTCGTCGGTTTTACGATGAATGCTGGCAAGTATTCAACTGCCTGAATGCAATGGAATTGCTGTCGCTAGAAGAACCCCGCTATCTCATGCGTGTCTTTTTTCAACATCCCTTTGCGTGTTTAGGGTTGGTCAAGTATTTGCCTCAAAACGCTGGAGACATCGCCCGACGCTATATCACCGATCCTGAACTGCTTAAATTTATTGACATGGAATGCTACTGCTGGTCGGTTGTGCCCGCCGATCGCACGCCGATGATCAATGCAGGCATGGTCTTTAGCGATCGACATTACGGCGGCATCAACTACCCTAAAGGCGGCGTTGGACAGATTGCCCAGAAACTGGTTGAAGGACTAGAACACTGTGGCGGGCAAATTCACTACAAAGCCAGAGTGACCGAAATTGTGCAAGAAAATGGACGCGCGATCGGGGTCAAGCTCGCGTCTGGCAAGGTGTATCGCGCCAAGCGGATTGTCTCCAACGCAACGCGCTGGGACACCTTTGAAAAGCTGATTCCGGCAACCCAGATGCCCCCCTCCGAACGCAAGTGGCAGCGTCGCTATCAACAATCACCCAGTTTTCTCAGCCTACATCTAGGCGTTAAAGCAGAAGTGCTACCCAGCCATACCGAATGCCACCATATCTTGCTGGAAGATTGGAATCGTATGGAAGCCGCTGAAGGCACGATCTTTGTCTCTATCCCGACCCTGCTCGATCCAAGTCTAGCGCCGCCCAATCGTCACATCATTCATACCTTTACGCCCAGTTGGATGGATGATTGGCAGCAGTTGTCGCCGACCGAGTACAGCGATCGTAAAGTGGTGGCTGCGTCCCATCTTATTCAGCGACTAGAAACAATCTTTCCCAACCTTGCCGCTGCCATTGACTATCAGGAGGTAGGCACCCCGCGTACCCACCGTCGGTTCTTGGGACGCGCAAACGGTACATATGGACCAATTCCTCAGCGCAAACTGGCAGGGCTATTGGGGATGCCCTTCAATCGTACCGCTGTACCCGGTCTATATTGCGTGGGCGATAGCACCTTTCCTGGACAGGGACTAAACGCCGTTGCTTTTTCGGGTTTTGCCTGTGCCCACCGCGTCGCTACTGATCTGGGCTTCTAAGATCTAGGCTTCTAACACGTTGCTAATCAACTACGCGTAAGCGACCTGCCCGCAGCAGCTCAAAAACCCGATTAATCAAACCTTGTTCTGTCTGGCTGATCGTCTTTTGAGAGAGGAGTGCCGACATAAACTGCTGCTGGTCGGCGCGGCTGATTCTGCCACAAGCCGTAATGTGGCTCACCATTTGCTCAATATTTGGACGGTCAACCTGCTGACGCTGTAGATGAACTTCTTTCGTCATTGATGCACCCTGAACAATCGCACACTGAGTTTATCAAATCTTCCAGCCTTCCCGATCACAAATTTGCGTGAACGATCGCGGCTCTTTTTGTGATGTCGATCACAGTGAGTTAGACATCCTTTGAGCTGGCTTCATGATTTTCAACAAATAGCAGCTTCACCATCGCTTGCCCCTCTTCGCTAACAGAAACTGCCCCAGACGGGTACTTGTTAATTGAGTAAGAAGCACATTCGATCGAGTAAGTTAACAAAAAAATCAAAGTAGCAAGAGCCGTCATGCACTTGATGCGATCGCGCGATCTCCCAGCTTTAAAACTGTCGAAACGCTTATCCAATCAGCCTTTTGTATCGTATGCTACAGTTGCTTCTTGATCTAAAACCGTTTTGGTCATAGTTAAGACGATCAGAACTTTGTATTCGTTCGCCCCATCGACACTTCAAGCACAACTCGCTTTTGCCGATCGGCGATCGCTGAAATTCCCAATCACAGTTGACTTCAACAAATTCATTGGAAATTTATCGGAAATTTGGCAGTTCTACTCTTAGCTTTACGGAAAAAACTATCCTGATTTGTATCTTAGAGAGAGGAACAATCAATCAGTTAC
>JBBSHC010000012.1:0-15272 GCA_038253425.1 Leptolyngbyales cyanobacterium
ATTGAACCTCTGGAGCGGGGTCAGGGTATTACTTTGGGTAATGCACTTAGACGAGTGCTGCTATCTAATTTGGAAGGAGCGGCAGTTACGGCTGTGCGGATTGCAGGTGTAAACCATGAGTTTGCGACAATACCAGGAGTACGTGAAGACGTTCTTGACATCCTGCTGAATATGAAGAAGGTTGTTCTCAAAAGTTATTCATCGCAACCTCAAATCGGGCGTCTGTTGGTACAGGGACCTGCCACTGTGACGGTAGATCAGTTTGATCTGCCATCAGAAGTAGAGCCGATCGACACCAACCAGTATGTTGCGACTCTATCAGCGGGTGCGACACTGGAGATGGAGTTTAGGATTGAGCGAGGCAAAGGCTATCGTGCAGTTGATAAAGGGCGCGATGAAACAGCAGCGCTAGATTTCCTGCAAATCGATTCTCTTTTTATGCCAGTTCGCAAGGTGAACTACAGCATTGAGGATGGCAGGGTCGGTGGTGGAACTGTCGAGTAAGACCGTCTGGTTATGGAGATTTGGACCAACGGTAGTTTGACACCTCAAGAAGCTCTGAGCCAAGCTGCGAATATTCTGGTTGACTTGTTCAATCCGTTAAAAGAAATCACGTTTGAGCCATCGGATGAAGATGATGGTGATGAGGAGAATCCGGCAAACCAGATTCCGATCGAAGAACTTCAGCTCTCGGTTCGTGCTTACAATTGTCTCAAGCGCGCTCAAATCAATTCGGTTGCCGATCTGCTGGATTACAGCCAGGAAGACTTGTTAGAGATCAAAAACTTTGGTCAGAAGTCGGCTGAGGAAGTAGTAGAGGCGTTACAGCAACGGCTAGGCATCACCCTACCTCAAGAAAAAACCTCTAAACCTAGCTAGTCAGCCGATTGTCTTTTCGTATCCTTGCCGATGTTTGGCAGGTTTCTCATCCCTAACCACTTACATTTGAAGTTCCATGCGCCACCGCTGTCGTGTCCCTCTCTTAAGTAAACCTGCTGATCAACGTCGAGCCTTACTCCGATCGCTGACAACAGAATTGATCCGTAATGGTCGTATTCAAACGACAAAGGCTCGCGCTCGCGCGGTTCGCTCCGAGGCAGAGCGGATGATTACGCTTGCTAAGGATGGTTCTTTAGCAGCGCGGCGGCGGGCGATCGGTTACATGTTTGACAAACAGCTAGTCCACGCACTGTTTGAACAAGCGGCTTCGCGCTATGGCGATCGCAATGGCGGCTACACCCGTATCATCCGTACTGTCCACCGTCGGGGCGACAACGCTGAGATGGCAATTATTGAATTGACCTGATTTCATGTTATCTTCCGCGTCACTGCCAACTCAAAGAATTGCCCTGGTGATCCAATACCTGGGTACCCATTTTCATGGGTGGCAGCGTCAGCCGCACCATCGAACCGTGCAGGAAGAAATTGAGACAACGTTGGAAACCTTACTGGGTTATCCCGTTCGTCTTCATGCGGCAGGTCGAACAGATTCAGGTGTTCATGCAGCGGCTCAATTTGCACATTTTGATGCGCCGGAACGAATTCCGGCTCACCGTTGGGCAACTATTCTCAATGCTCGGTTGCCTAAGGATGTTCTGATTCGCGGATCTGCGATCGTTGCTTCCAACTGGCACGCGCGTTTTTCGGCGATCTGGCGGCGCTATCGTTACACGCTGTACACTGATCCTTGTCCAAATCTGTTCATTCGTCCTTTTGTCTGGCACTACTACTACGAGTCATTAGACGACAAAGCTATTCAGAGTGCCTTGGCTCCGCTTATCGGACGTCATCACCTAGCAGCTTTTCATCGTGCTGGATCAGACCGCCCTCATTCTTGGGTAGATGTGCAGGCAGCCGAGTGTAAGCGTGACGGTCCTTTCGTTTACATTGAAATTCAGGCAAGCGGATTTCTTTACGGGATGATGCGGTTGCTTGTAGGCATGTTGGTGCAGGTCGGTCGAGGGCTGCGATCGCCACTCAGTTTCACTGAGATCTGGAAAACGGAGCAACGAGAACAGGTAAAGTACGCTGCTCCGGCACAAGGTCTTTGTCTACTGAGGGTCGGCTATCCAGAGTTTCCTTTCCCGCCCGATGTTTGGTATGACACCCAACCTATGTTTACTCTATAAGGGCTGTTTGGTCGCTTAACCGTCATCTGAGCGAGCCTTTCAAAAATCAGCGAATTGGTCGTTGATCACACTTAACTCTTTCAAGAACACCGAGACTGCTATGAACAAAACATACCTTCCACCTCAAGATTCCATCGAGCGCAACTGGTACGTTGTTGATGCGACTGATCAGCGTCTCGGTCGCCTTGCTAGCGAAATTGCTATGGTATTACGCGGCAAGAACAAGCCAACCTATACTCCACATTTAGACACAGGCGATTTTGTCGTTGTAATTAATGCAGAGAAAGTTGAGGTCACTGGTAAGAAGCGTAGTCAGAAGCTCTACCGTCGTCATTCAGGTCGTCCGGGTGGGATGAAGACTGAGACGTTTGCCAAGCTTCAGGCGCGCATACCTGAGCGTATTATTGAGCAAGCTGTGAAAGGAATGCTACCCAAAAATACTCTGGGTCGGCAGCTTTTTACCAAACTTAAGGTATATGCGGGTGTCGATCATCCCCATCAGGCTCAGCTCCCTCAAGTACTAGAGATTCAGACAATTCCAGGAGGACAGAATTAATGCAAGCAACAGACCAGGATCGAGTGATGTATCTGGGCACCGGTCGGCGTAAGTCGGCTGTCGCACGTGTGCGATTGGTTCCCGGTAATGGTCAACTGACTATTAACGGCAAACCTGGAGATCTTTACCTTCAATTCAACGCTGAGTATCTCTCCGCGACTAAAGCTCCGTTGGAAACGCTGGGCTTGGAAAATGAGTACGACATTTTGGTGAACGCTCACGGCGGCGGTTTGACTGGACAAGCGGATGCTGTGCGCTTGGGTGTGGCACGAGCACTTTGTCAGTTGGACCCTGACAATCGCAAACCTCTGAAAATTGAGGGGTACCTTACCCGCGATCCGCGAGCGAAAGAGCGTAAAAAATACGGTTTACGCAAAGCGCGTAAAGCGCCTCAGTTCTCGAAGCGTTAAGGTGGCAGTTGGCGAAGTTGCTGCGAAAAGGCTTCTGCGCCAAACGCTAGAATTGATTGATGAGACGATAAGTTGGAGAAGGAACGATGCCTAAACCTGATATTCACCCCAAGTGGTACCCCGACGCAAAAGTGTACTGCAATGGTGAGGTCGTAATGACCATTGGCTCTACCAAGCCTGAGTTGCACGTTGATGTTTGGTCTGGAAACCATCCGTTTTATACGGGCACCCAAAAGATTATTGATACCGAGGGGCGGGTTGATCGCTTTTTGCGTAAATACGGCATGTTGGAAGGCGAAGACGCGGCTGACACCCAACCACAGAAAAAGAAGAAGCGGTAGAGATGCCGATTTTAGATTTTAGATTGTGGTTTTGGATGGAGTATTCACTTCATATCTAGAATTCCAAATCTGAAAGCTTGAGTCGATCGCCCACTCTACTTTTTTCGGTGTTTGTGTCTTATGGCTGAAGCGTATTTGTTGTCTAAGCTGCAATCGGTTGAGCAAACTTTTAATGAGTTGACTCGCCGATTGGCAGATCCTGATGTGGCTAAAGATCCCGGTGAATTCCAGCGGGTGGCAAAGTCGCGATCGTCTCTTGAAGAGGTGGTCAATACGTTTGATACCTGGAAGACGACGCAGCAAGAATTGACCGAAGCCAAGCAAATCCTCAAGGAAGCCAGTAGTGATCTGGAACTGCAAGAAATGGCAGCGTTAGAGGCTGAGTCACTGGAGGCGAAAGTGGCTGAGTTGGAGACGCGTTTAAAGATTTTGTTGCTGCCGAGCGATCCCAATGATGATAAGAACATCATGTTGGAGATTCGAGCAGGCACGGGTGGCGATGAGGCGAGTATTTGGGCAGGCGATTTAGTGCGGATGTATTCGCGCTATGCGGAGACTCAGAAGTGGCGAGTCAAGCTAGTGAGCGAGTCATTGGCTGACATGGGTGGCTTTAAGGAAGCTATCCTGGAAATTCAGGGAGATCGCGTTTACAGCAAGCTCAAATTTGAGGCAGGCGTTCACCGGGTTCAGCGTGTGCCTGTCACTGAAGCTTCCGGTCGCGTGCATACGTCTACAGCGACGGTGGCGATTATGCCAGAAGTAGACGATGTGGAAATTCATATTGACCCCAAGGACATTGAACTGACTACAGCGCGATCGGGCGGTGCGGGTGGGCAGAATGTCAACAAGGTAGAAACGGCAGTTGATTTGATGCACAAGCCAACGGGCATTCGTATTTTCTGTACTGAGGAGCGATCGCAGCTGCAAAACCGAGAGCGAGCGATGCAGATTTTGCGAGCAAAGCTGTACGACATCAAGCTGCGTGAACAGCAAGAAGCCGTCACCTCCATGCGGCGATCACAGGTGGGGACAGGCTCGCGCTCGGAAAAAATCCGCACTTACAATTACAAAGACAACCGTATTACTGATCATCGCCTGGGACAGAACTTTTCGCTTGTGCCCGTTCTGGAAGGCGACATTGACGAGGTGATTCAGACTTGTATTTCTCAAGATCAGCAAGAACGACTGGAAGCCCTGGCAGCCGAAACAAACGGTCAGCCTTCAGTGGTGTAAAGACTGTTTAAATTTTGGTTTTTAGGGGTCCGCTCGTTTCTTGGCTAAACATTGCCCATTTGGAAAGCAGTACGAGGTATCAGTCGTCAAGTTTCCTTACACCACAAAACTGCTGAGAGGCAAAGGTCTGGCGAAGGTGCTTGTCTCTTTTGACGTTCATTGTTAGGCTGGCTCTAATTCCTCATTGCTGATCGTCATGCCTCGCTTTCTTCATGTCTCCGATATTCATTTGGGGTTCGATCGCTATGACAGCAAAGAGCGGACGTTAGATTTTTTTCGGGCGTTTCGAGATGCGTTACATCGGTATGCGATCGCGCCGCAGGTTGATTTTGTAGTCATTGCAGGTGATTTGTTTGAGCATCGCCACATTCAGCCAAACATTTTGAATCAGGCGCAATTGTGTTTGCAGGATTTGCAGGAAGCAGGTATTCCAGTGCTGGCGATCGAGGGCAACCACGACAATACGCCCTACGGTACTAAAACAAGCTGGCTCCGGTATTTATCGGATTGGGGCTTACTGCGGCTGTTAGAACCAACCACCGAAAACGGTAGCGCACTGTATGAGCCGTGGGATGAAGAGGCAAAGCGGGGCGGTTATATTGATTTAGAGTGTGGCGTGCGGGTATTGGGGTCTGTTTGGTACGGGGCATCAGCGCCGACTGCGATCGCGACGCTTGCCGCAGCTATTAAAACGCTTCCTTCTGCACCTGTTCATACGGTGATGCTGTTTCACCACGGGTTAGAAGGGCAGATTGCCCGCTATCAAGGGGCGTTACGCTATAACGATCTGCTGCCGCTCAAAGAAGCTGGGGTTGATTATCTGGCATTGGGTCATATCCACAAGAATTATGTGGTTGAGGATTGGATTTTCAACCCTGGTTCTGTGGAAGCGAACAGTGTGGAGGAAAGCCAGTATGATCGCGGTGTGTATTTGGTGACGATGGACTCAGCGGGTATCCAGGCGGAGTTGAAGCGGGACTATGCTCAACGATCGATTGTGCGGTTAAAGGTAACGGTACGGGGGCAAGAAAGCCTGGAAGTACTGGAAGCAGCGGCGATCGCAACGGTTCAGGATGCCATGAAAGCAGGTAAACTTCGCTCAGAGAACGCTCCGATCGTCGAGTTGCGGATTGAAGGACAGGTAGGGTTCGATCGCCTGGAACTGGATACACGTAAACTTCAACAGCAGCTTCACCAGTTGAGCGGCGCACTCGTTTTTTTGCTGCGCTATAACGTGGATTCTGTAGAATATGCCTCTCATATTGCTGAGGACGCCAGTCGCTTTCAGGTGGAGCGAGAAGTCTTTTTGGATTTGCTGGCAGCACACAACACTTACAAAAAGCAGGCAACGGCACTCGCGCAGGGCTTGATTGATCTGAAAGATCAGCAGCTTCAGGGGCGATCGGAGACGGATCTTTATCAGTTTGTGCAACAGCTTTTGAGTGAACCAGCGCACTGATAATACGGCTAAGCGGCTTAAGAAATAATTTTATGAATGGTAGCGGTTAGCAGGTAGCCTCAAGCGGATCGCCAATCAAAGCGGGTACAGTTGGTCTTTGAGGCGCTCTGGGATGCAGAGAATAGAGGATCTTCTTCATCAATCAGGCAATGCCAATCTAAGTTCCTTCTACCTCTTTATAGCCCAGGTAACGCCGTATTTCTTCATGCACTTGATGATAGAGCGTTGGCGGTTCGCCTTTCCAACCAATGAGTCTGTACAGTCCAGTGGGGCTATTTTCTCGTCCTCGCAACAGATGCTCGCTGACAAAAACAACCTCGACTTGATCTTGCACCAGTTGATAGAGGGCATCGGTAATCAAAATATCAGTCCAAAAGTTTTTGGTTAAACCTTCGACACGGCTGGCAACGTTGACGGTATCGCCAATCACGGTGTATTCCAACCGCTGGAGTGAACCAATGTTACCTGCAATGATTTCGCCATAACTGATGCCAATGCCGTGATAAAGCAAGGTTTTGCCTTCTCGTTGCCATTGCGATCGCAGTTCAGCTAGTGCCCGTCGCATGTTTAAGGCTGAGCGAATAGCGTTCAGGGCGTCCGTCTGTTCACCATAGGAAACGGGTGAGCCAAATTCTGCCATCACAGCATCGCCAATAAATTTGTCGATCGTGCCACTGGCAGCAACAACCGCTTCTACCATTGCATTCAAGTACGTGTTGAGCAAGGCGATCAACTGTTCTGGCGGTAGCTTGTACGACAGGGTGGTAAACCCGCGAATATCGCAGAACATCACGGCTGCCTTGAGCTTACGTCCTTGTAGTAACGCCTGAAAATCCTCCGGCTGGTTCAGAATTTCCTTGACGATCGGTGTTGCCACATAGCGCTCTAATGTGCGGCGTAACCGTAACTTCTCAAGCTGATCGCTGACAGCTCCAGTGCCCAGGTAAGACAGTCCGCTCAGCGCGATCGCCAGCAGTGGTATCGCCACGGGGAGGACAAGTCCACCGTTGGTGAAGCTGAAGTACGCTACAAGCGTCCATCCGGCAGCAATGACTAAAGCAAGTAAAAACCGCCGCGTCGCCCGTTTCGAGAGCTGCCTGACAAGTAGACCAGCTCCGGCAACGCCTATAAAAAGATAAAAACCTCGCCAGAGAGGGTTTGGCACGACTTCGGCGATCGTTCGCTTCTCTAGCAGGGTTGCGATCGCGTTGGCGTGAACCTCAATGCCAGGGGTTTCACCAAACGGGGTGGTGTGGATATCTTGCAGAAAGGCAGCGGTCGGTCCAATTAGTACAATTTTGTCCTTAAAGACCTGTTGCTGCTTGAGCAATTCCCAATTTTGGGGATACAGAACATGCCAAAACGAAACCACCGGAAATGTATTTTGTCCGCCGTAGAAGAAAATATAGTCGCCTTTCGGTGGTGCAAAGGGCAATTTCGCGGCTTGCAAACTCGCCTCGTCAAAGGACAGCAGGTTTGGCTGCGATCGATGTAGATCGGTATCAATGCCGTTGAGGTAGGCACTGGTAAAACGACGAAACTGACCATTTGGCTCGGTGAGGTAGTTAATAAAACCAATCGATTTGGGTTTGCTTTGAAACAGTGGATCGGGATAGACCAACTGGGTTAAGCCGCCGCCATTGGTTTGTGAAGAGGCATGGAGTGCTGCCAGGGTTACGCGACCTGCATACCGTTGCAGCGTCTTTTGAAGCTGCTGATCATCGCTGGGGCGATCGCTGGGCAAATCCCAGATCACGTCTACCGCTATAGCTTTAGCTCCGGCTGCCATCAGTTTGTCGATCACCTCTGCATAGGCAGCTCGCCGCCAGGGCCAGGACTGGATCGGCGCTAAGGCTTTGAGTTCTTTAGAGTCCCGTCCGCGCGTGAGAGAGTCATCGTCGATCGCCAAAATAACGATCGCTTTGGGCGGCACGACCGGACCGCGCACTCTGAAAAATAGTGTTTGTGTCTGTAGCTCCAGCAGACGCACCAGCGGCAGGTTGAGTGCCGTTCCTATTGCCTCAGACACAGCCCAAACAGCCACCAGCAGAGGACCGATCGCCGCAGGGCTAATCATCCTTTTGCGTTTAGGTGTGGTCAGCGATCGAGCCTTACTCATGGATGGTTTTGCCATAGCCTCTCCTCTAAAGACGCTGCCCCTTCACTTTTTCCTTGTTCAGCCTTAGAACGGCAAACGAATTGGGATTGGCAGCGTTGGAAGACGCGGTAGCTGGATCGGGAACGGCACTCCTGGAAACAATTGTTGAAAACTCGCCTGAATCTTTGTCATACCGGGTAAGGGGATGGTAAACCCATTAAACAAGTTACCCGTCAGTAAATTGGTAAAGTCCTTCTGTGTCAGCTTTTCAATGAGCCCCGGTGCACCTGTCGCGCTAATGTTAACCTTCTCACCCGCCTTCAGCACGATCTGATCAGTCTGGTCTTCATCGTTACTAAACGTAGGATTGATTAAATTTGTGTCATCAGGGGATGGACTGGAAACTGGTTTGGGACTTGGTAGTGATGGTTTTGGGATGATGGAGGGTAAAGAAAATTGCTTGCTGCCAGACGTTGGTTCAGCGTCAGGTTCTACAGAGTCTTTGCGCTGCCGCCGTGCGACGGTTACTTCTCCTTCCAGCACTTTAACGCGTGCCTCACCCGTTTCATCTACCTCCAAAACATACGTCGTAGCACACCCGCAACAATGGAGGATGTACAGCCATTCATGGCACCATTCACCAATAGAGAGCCTTGCTGAAGCCGCGCACACTCCCCTACCGTTAAAACTGAATCATGGGCTAAGCGCCCGATCTCGCCCGTATTGAACGTTAGCTGCGCTCGTGCCTGTCCGGTGCGAACGCGCTGCCCCTTGTTGGCAGAGTCATTCAGTTTAGCCTGCTTGTTTTGGATGAAAACCTGAGCGCTATCGAGCACTTGAGTCAGCTTAGCCTGCTTAATGGTGGGCGGCTGAGCGACGAGCGGCGATCGTGGCACAACTAACACTAAAACCAACGTGCAGACAAACGTGAACAAAATTTGGCGCAGCTTGTTGCTACGATGAAGCGATCGAAAAACAGTAGACATAAAAATAGCTCCAGAGTGCTACCTGTAACGCGTTGAATAAAGTACGGTAGACGCCCCTGATAACTGTTGAAGGATGCAATGTAATCATTAATGCAGTGTGAATCAATCATTTGGTGCAGCGAAAGAGATGCTGAGCATAAGTAAGCTGATCCAGCTCAAGACTTTCTACTCAGTGAGCTAAAGCAATTCCAGAGAGCTTCAAGAGACGTTACAGCCAGTTCAAGCCTTTGGAGGTACTTTGTCACATTCATCAAAAAAGGTCTCAAGCAACGCTGCTCTTAAAACAGCCCCAAATTAATTGTGAGGCTAACTCCTAAGATCACACTGTTAAAATCAACTGTAGGATCGGAAGAGCGACCAAAGCTATAGCCTGCAAACAGGTTAACTTGAGTGTTGCGAAACGCTGTGTAAGTCAAACGAACAGCCAACTGATGATACTGATCATCGCGTGGAATCACCGTAAAGTTCGCTAGAGCAAACTGATAGTCGAGTCCCACCTGAAGATTGGGCTGCACATCGTAATTCAATGATGCGATCACCGAGTTAAGAATGCGCGATCGATCCTCAGGGTTCGCAAAACTGATACGTAATTGATAGAACGTATTTAACGACAAACGCTGGCTCAACTGATCGCGACGGCTTAGCTCTAACCGAATCGCATGGTCATTTAAGAACCGCGTGCCCGCTGGTAAACCTGGGAGTCTATCCCCTGTGATAAAGAGCTGCTGATTACTCCAGCCCAGCTCACCAAACATAGTGGGCGAAAGCCGTTGGAAAATGCCTGCCCTAAAGCGTAGCTCGTTGTAGTTAATCTGAGTTTGGGTATTGTACCGAACCAGATTGCCGTCGATCGAGCCGACAAAGTAAGTATCTGGACCCAATGCTGGTGTAGCGAAAAGGGTTAAACCGGAGCGGAGGAGACCATCATTAACAGGGTCTACTGCGGAAAAGACGTTGCTGCTTTTAAAGTAGTCAACTCTACCCAGCAGATAGACAACAGGCTGACGAGCTGGTGGCGGCGGCGGTACAGCCCGTAATGGCAAACAGCCAAGCTCTGGATCGGGTGCGACCCCAGACGCGCATTTAGGTTGAGATTGTATGGTCTGACCTTGTTCAAACCCGCCCTCTGTGGGCTGGATAGGCGGCGGCATTTGAGGAGACTGTAGGCGTAAAACACCAAGCTCAGGATCGGTGATCACTTGCGGCGAATTGGCATCACGCTGAGCAGGTTCCAAAGGAGGAGTGGTGCTTTGAGATAATTGCTCAGACCCTACCGATCGCTGCGTTGCTGGCGTGCTACTCGTAGTGATAGTACGTTGCTGGGACTCTAGGGGGAGGAGTGCTGTTGCGCTGTTGGTGAGATCTGATCGAGCCGTTTCAGATGAATCGACTGGTGGTTGAAGCGACGACCGTAAAGAACCTGTAGCGATCGCTGCCTGGGACACAGATGTTTGTGGCTGCGCCCCTTCTGACCTTGAGATGCCAGGCAGAGGCGTAGACCAGGCAGGGCAGTTTGCTAACACAATGCCCCAAAACACGATCTGTGACCAGATCTTCCATCCTAAAGGTAGGTGAAACTCAGAATTGGTATAGTGACGACGAATCTGCAAATCAGGAACCGTGGAAATACTGAATTGGTTTCTAACGTTGATTGGCGAAATTGCTTGTGGTTAACACTTAGCACGACCGCACTTCAGGAATATTCTTCACTAGACTATGTTATTAGGTCGTTGAAATCACACCCCTGGCATCGCCCAAAATAGGGATTGTTAACTACTTACAACTAATGTTTGACTTTTATACAATTAGACTAACTTTAGTAAGAAGATAAGAAGCGACAGATTTGGTTTAATTAGGAATGCGCTTATACACTTAAGGGAAAACACGCAGTCTTGTTTAGTGTCCGGAAATGTCCGGCTTAGAGGAATGCGATCGCGAAGTGGTCCTGAACACTTGGAGCTGTTATGTCTTACAGATTTTTCCTGAGCATCACAATTGGTTTGTTCAGTGTTGGAGCCACATTATCCCAAGCAGCCAGCGCTGAAACCCCACTAACTCAGGCAACGGTTCAGGCGCTTCGCAATCAGGTTCAGCTTGTTTTCAAAAATCGAGTCACTCGCGCTGCCAAGCAGTCAGACACCATAACGCCCGGAGACTCTTTAGCCACTGCTCGTAAGTCGTTCGCCGAATTACGCTTTAATGACCGATCCTTAGCGCGCATTGGCGAGCGGGCACTTTTCCAATTTATTCCCAGCACCCGCAACTTTTATCTGGGCAATGGTACGGCTCTACTGTTGATTCCTCCTGGTCAGGGACGCACTAACATTCGTACGCCAAATGCAGCGGCTGGAATCCGTGGCTCAGCTCTTTTTGTTCGCTACAACGAAGATACCAACACGACGATCGTAGGTGCGCTAACCAACAGCCAGATTGAAGTATCTAACAGCGCCATGCCTCAAGGTCAAACGCTTAAAGCGGGGCAAATGGCGGTTATTGTCCAGAACCAGATTGTCCAGGTCTACAATTTCGATCTAAAAACCTTTTACCAGACCAGTGATTTGGTAAAAGATTTAGACTTGCCGTTACAAGCTGCTCCAAGTGCCGATCTGGGTTTGGCGGCTGTTCAAGCAGAGACGGCTCAGGCAATTAAAGATCAAGCTCCTTTAACTGGGCAAATCTATGAGAATCCCGCTTTTGTTAGTCTGACGCCAGCACCAGTCGCCGTAATGCCACGTCTGCTTAATCCGACCATAACACCATCAGGATTTGACCTGAGTATAGCCGGACGAACAATCAATCCCAATCTATCGCCGACTTCGCCTGCTGGTTTAATACCAGTCTCTACTTCTTCTCCATCAAATCCGACCTTTGTGAGTGGTAGTCAACCACCTTCACTTGACGCTTCCACGCTGGGAGGTTCCAGTGCAAGCCCCACTGTTCCTGGTCCAGCCGCTGCTGCTCCACAGCCGACTATTCCACAGCCCCCTGGTGCCTCAGCCGGCAACCCGCCAACCCCTACGCCTGTAACGCCCCCTACACCTGCACCGACCCCAGTCCCGCCGTCCACGCCCCCTGCGCCAGTGCCAGCGCCAGCCCCTGCTCCGCCACCCCCACCGACCCCAACACCTGTACCAGCGCCACCAGCGCCAGCGCCAGCCCCCGCGCCCATTCCGCCCACCCCTGTGCCGACGCCGACCCCAACACCTGTACCAGCGCCCCCTGCGCCAGCCCCTGCTCCGCCACCCATCACGGTTACACCACCACCGCGCCCAGAGCCAGCTCCTCAGCCGCCAGTCATCGTAACTCCTCCCCCAGCCCCTGCTCCTGCACCGCCTGTTCCAGTTTTCCCGACACAGCCAACGCCAACGCCGACACCGCCAGCGGCTGACACCCCTGCTATTCAATCAACAATCACATTACCTACGGTAGTTACACATACTCCGGCTGCTGGAACGGCTGGAAGTTCACGACAATTACAACAAGGTACTGTCGGAGGCACAACGACAGCGCCCTCAACACCGTGAAATCAGGGCGTGAAATCAGGGTTGATGTGGTGAAGGTGGTTCGGTTCAAGCCAGCGATCGACGACAGCAAGCCAAGAGTGGGACTTGAAAAAGCTGCTTCCTTTGTCCATCGCATATCGCTCCTCCCTCTTTTAGAGGTGCTTCCCAGGCAGAACTGTAAGCGAGTTTTAGTAGCGGTAGATGAATCAGGATCGAAAGCTGACAAATGATAGGGTCTGCCGCTTAAAGTTTATCGCCGATTCAGTATGCATTCGTTTTAGCTCCACTGGGGCAGCGAAGGGCATCAGGTTGTTTCACTGGAATGACCGTGGATGAGTTTTATACACAATCCATCCAATCGAATGCAGTTAAATTTACAAAGCGAAAAGGGACTTGGTACTACCAAGTCCCTTTTCGCTTCTAAATGCCAGAACTGAATTGCAGTGGATGCTCGATCGCTCCTCTCAGCGAGCCGTTTCACCTACGCTGCGTTTTGCAATTCGGCGGTTTGTATGGGCAACTGCTTTGTTTGCTCACCACGGCGCACTTTTACGTGTAGCGTTTGACCCAGGCGGCTAGTTTCTACGATCGCCTGTAGCTGCTCTGCGGTGGTTACTGTCTGTTCATCAATTTGGGTAATCACATCGCCTCGCCGCAGTCCCGCTTTCGCAGCAGGAGTATTGGGCAGCACTCGGACGACAATCACACCATCGATCTCAGGCACCATAAAGGCAGAGTTGGGGTCACTATTGTTCTGCTTGGCAAGCTCTGGCGTCAGCATAGTCATCTGCACACCTAAGTAAGGATGTACAATCCGTTCACCGTTTGCTAACTGATCTTTAATCCCCTTCGCTTTGTTGATTGGTATTGCAAAACCAATGCCCATTGCATCAGCCCGGATAGCGGTATTGATCCCAATCACTTCTCCCTGGTCATTCACAAGCGGACCGCCAGAGTTACCAGGATTAATCGCGGCATCAGTTTGAATAAAGTCTAATCGCTTGTCAGGAATGCCGACCTGAGCGCTAGAACGCTTTAGTGTGCTGACAATGCCCAACGTGACGGTGTTGTCCAGCCCTAACGGATTGCCAACAGCGATCGCCCAATCACCCACCTGGATCTGGTCGGAATTTCCAAGCGCCGCTATGGGCAAATCACTGCCATCGATTTTTACCACAGCCAGGTCTGTTACTTCATCGGCACCGCGCACCTTGCCTTCAAAGATTCGCCCGTCTTTTAACGTGACTGTCACCTTATCGGCTCCATTCACCACGTGCGAATTTGTCAGAATAATGCCACTGCGATCGACAATAAAACCAGACCCCTGTCCTCTCAAATGCTCTTCACGGGGCGGCTGAGAGAAGCCATCCTCACCAAAAAAGCGGCGAAAGAACGGATCTTCCAACATCGGGTCAGGACTCGTGCGGCGAGTAACCGTCCGTTCCGTATCGATACGAACCACAGCCGACCCTACTGCTTTCACCGCCTTTGCCACAAAACTGCCTTGCTCAGAAGTTTCTGGGATCTGTGCTGGGTTGACAGCAGCCAGCATAGGCGGCAAGGGAACTGCTTGTGCAGCCCCCCCTGGCAAAGCAGACAGCATGAAGACCCCCACCAACAAGACCCTGAGAATGACCGTGAAAAAGTGGCGTCGTAAGCAAGAAAGGGTTGAGAATCGCATAGCACCAACCTACAGATATCAAACACTGCTGAAATAGATCTACATCTATTTTGACAGGCAGCTATCTAAACTGTACGCCTAACGTTAACCAGAGTTTGACGTGGGCTAGAATCTTGAATACATCTAGCGCTATCAGCCAAATTTACATGGCAACATCTGACCGTCCCCGCAGCCGAGATATCGATCGCTTAGAGGACGACCATCCTCAGACCCACCAACACGACCCATCAACCCACGCCCATATTCATAGCGAAGAGTCGTTGCGTCGGGTCGTCAATCGGCTTTCGCGCATCGAAGGTCATATTCGCGGCATCAAGACGATGGTTCAAGAAAGTCGCGACTGTCCCGATGTTTTAGTGCAAATTGCGGCGGTACGGGGTGCCCTCGATCGCGTTGCCCGTATCATTCTGGATGAACACTTGACTGAGTGCATTGGTCGCGCCGCTAAACAGGGCAACATTGAAACCGAGATCGAAGAACTCAAGTCAGCCCTCGATCGCTTTCTTTTGTGACCGCTGTGCGCTTGCTTCCAGTAGTAAAGGGACGCTCCTTTTTACTTTCAAAACCTGATTCCGCTGATAACGCTCGATCGCTCGTTCAAAGCAGCATTTTGGCTACTAACGCCATTAAGCTGCTGAGACAAAGCGACGGTTAACCGTTCAGCGCGTTTGCCTTACCTCACACCGACAAACAACTCGTCAAAGCTTTTTGCAGGAGCGTCAGGTTTCGCTACAATTTCAACGATCTTGTTACGGCTAGAGGGCAAGCACAGCGCTTCAACACAGGTTTTTGCCACTTGAGTCCGTGGGATGCTGCCATCAAAGAGAGTATCGGCAGACGACATAACAATCGAATTCGTATTGTCTTCGTTCTTGA
>JBBSHC010000013.1:0-14914 GCA_038253425.1 Leptolyngbyales cyanobacterium
AAGCGACTTCCAGGTGGATGGTGCAAAGCAGTAGGCAGGAATGCTTGCTTTCAGGTCTTGTACGGTGAATGGTAGTGCGGACGACTGAGGAGACAAATCTTCAACAATCGATTCATCAAGCGTAATAAAGTTATGTGGCACGAAGTTTCTGATGTGATCTGATTTTAGACAACGGGCTTCATTCTACTGCCATATTACCTGCGTCAGAATAGGCGGGATCACCTACAGTTCCGTAAGCTTTTTACGATCGCACATCAGTTTTTAGCCTTAGAGTGGGTCAATAGTGATGCGGGTCGGCTTGTAATCATGAATTTTTATAATGTAAAACTTCTTAACAATACTACTCATTAACATGCCTAGACTTTAGCGACCGCGATCGCGCGTACATCCACGTCACGATCGAACAGCACCCGTGGCTTGAGCAAAATTTTGCCCAGTAATAGCAACGATTGCAGTTCTCCTGGTGTTTTGCGCCGCTTCCACTGCCCCGGACGACAATATAAAAGTTCCACAAGCTGGCGCTGCTGCTGCAAGGTCAAGCGATCGAACGTCACGCGCACTGTGGGGAACTCATACTTAAAACCAGTGCGAACAACTGTGCCTTCTAGCGTCAACGCCGCTTCCATAATGTCTAGCCTGATTGGTAGCGTTTCCCCGACATTCAGTGCTGGAAAACCGGCTTGTGTGAGCGCGATTTCGGCTCCACCTTCAGAAATCATGGTTGTGAACCCCCAGAGAGTCATCCGTGATGGGTCAGAAGGCCGCTGGCGCAGTGCTGTAGGCAGTAGCAGTGGCGCAACGGCGAGACGGTTTGGCGTTAGCCCTTCTCCAGTCCATGCCACTCGATCTTTTGTTGTGCCATTGCCTGCCTTCTTTTCTGTGTTTTCCTGTTGCCTTGCTGTTGCTCGATCGTGGTCGATCGCTAGTGACCAACTTACCTGCACCGTCTGACGCAGGTCAAACCAATCGTTAGGGTCTGGCTTTGGTACATCCAGCAAGATCAGCAGCGCAATGCCAAGCATGATCAGGTTATAGCCGCTCCAGAGCCAGCCCAAGCCTAACCCTTTTAGCGCGGGGCTACTTTCGGCTGACCAACCCATGACCATACACATCCCTAAATTGCGCCAGAGACTGATTGCTGTCATGACAAACAAAAGGATGAGCGGCAGCGCCAGGTGCCAGTTGAAGGTGTAGCGATCGCTGGCAGTGCCCTTAGGCGTGACGTTAAAGCCTCTGGAAAAGGGGTTGAGCATCGCCTGAATGACGGTAAGCGCCAGGGGAAATGTGAGTACGAGCGAGTAAATATCTGACAGCAGTGCCGATCGCGACTGGTGATTGAGCCAGGAAAAGAACGTAAGCTGCACCACGTAGTAGGGCAAAAAGAAATACATCAGTTCATTGGCGGTTGCCCGAATGGGAATGACACCCAGAAAGGAGAATGCCAGGGGAATGATCAAATAGCCAACGCGAGAAAGGCTAGTAAACCAGTGCAGTAGCCCTTCAAGATGGGCTAGCCGCTGAAGTGGACTCAACCCTGGAATGGTAAGCGGGTTTGCCTCAATAAAAAACGCCTGAAGTGTACCCCGTGCCCACCGCAACCGTTGCAGCGCATGAGCCGCCATATTATCGGCTGCCAAGCCTGCGCTGAGTTTTTCATCCAGATACAGCAGTTGATGCCCCTGAGCTGCAAGCCGGATGCCTGTGAAATAGTCTTCGCTCAACGAGTCAGTGACAAAGCCGCCAGTCGTTTCGAGGGCACTGCGCCGCACCACAAAAGATGTACCGGAGCAAATGACGCCCCCTGCACCATCTCGCATGGGCTGAATCTGACGGTAAAAAACCTCTTCTTCAGGTGTCAGAATGTCTTCCAGCCCCAGGTTGCGGGCGATCGGGTCAGGATTGTAAAAGCTTTGAGGCGTTTGTACAAGCGCAACGGACTGATCCTGAAAAAAGCCTACCGTGCGCGTTAAGAAATTGCGAGTCGGCACAAAGTCGGCGTCAAACACCACAATTAACTCGCCGTGCGTTTGAGCGATCGCGTGGTTCAAATTTCCCGCTTTAGCATAGCGGTTGTCTGGACGGGTAATGTATTCACAGCCCAACTCTGTTGCCAGCGCCCGCACCTCCGATCGCTGCGTATCGTCTAGCAGATACACGCGCGTCTGCGGATAGTCGATCGCCTGACAGCCCATAATAGTGCGTCGCAGAATAAAGACAGGCTCGTTGTATGTGGGCACCAGGATGTCAACGGCGGGCGTAAACGTGCCGTCAAGGACTGCAACTGCTTGGCGATCGGCTTCGGGACGACGATCCTTAATTCGCAGCATTAAAAAAAGCTGGATGGTGCTGCTGGTAAGCATCAACATTTCTAAGCCAAAGAGCCCCAGACTAAAAACGCCATTTAATGGCGTGTCAAGGTTCAGCGTTGCCAGCGATCGCCACGCGATGTAACGCAGGGTCAACACTAGCAGCACCCCAACGACGATCGGTCGTGACCAGCGACGTGGTTCCGGTGAGACTTTCATCACTACCAGTGCAATCAGCAAGAGTATGACTGTTGGTGCTAACAGATATTGCACAGCCACCATTGGAACGGCTAACCACATGGGTGGAGCTTTTTGCAGCCAATCAAGTTGAGTAAAAATGCGCTCGATCCTGCCTTCTCCGGCAAACCACGCAGTGCAGATGGCACCTGTTAGCAGCACAGTGCCCACCATAACCAACGTTGCCATACGTGGTCGAAGCGCGGCTCGGTTTAAACGCTTCAGCGATCGACGTTCAGCTTGCGAAATCGCCATCCTTGCTTTTCTCCATTCACCTTGCAACGACCATGCTCGTAAATCGCCGCTTGAAAGACTAGCTAGTGCGATCGATTTCTCTGCTGTTAGTATGGCAACGTCTGAAGTAAATGGCGATCGCACAGTACACACGCCCAAAACGTTCACTAGCAGAAAGGTATACGAGTGAACATTGGCATTAGATGTTTAGACTCGTAATCGGTCAGTTTTCCCTTTGTGAATCTGGATCGTTCAAGGGTTATGCTTTCGGGGCTTTCGACTCACAAGATAAGTCTTGACAGACCACTAAATCGCTTACAAATGTGTCTGACGTTTTCTGATTGCAAGTGAAAAAGTTAGGATGCGAGAGCGATCGCTTACAGCAGTTTTCAGTTGAGTACAACACAGCGTTGGGTAAGCGGTCAGCCGTTGGCGGTCAGCAATCAGCTTTTTGCTCATCGGACTGTGGCTTATACATTTGAACATCGCTTACGAGCTACAAGCCCTGACGTGACTTCTTTCCAGCCTGACCTAAACAGTAAAGGAAAGAGCACCTCAGCTTTACCTTTAAACGAAAAACTACCAAGTTAGTAAACCCTTGGTAGTTAAGCATTACCCTAAATTGCTATAGCTAAACTCTAGCTACAAGCTATTTGCCGTCATGATCAGCATCACCAGGAAGTGCTCGCTCCACACGCTCCCATGCGTCGCGGCTAGCGTGTTTCGCCTTTTCCCATCCAAGCTTGCCCTTACCATGACGCTCTTCGTAGCCTTGACGTAGATGTGGCTCAGCTTGATCGTAGGTTAACCCCTGACCGCTATAAGTCGAGTAGCCTTCATAACCAGTGCGATAGGCAGGTTCGTAATCCGTGTAATCATGATCCGACTCAATGTAAGGACGCGATGCATAGTTGTCACGCCAGTAGTCTGCCTCAACGGTAGGGTTGACGCCCTCAGCGACTTCCTTACCAACCAAACCACCACTAAAGGAACCAATGACAGCGCCTACTACAGCGCCGACTGGACCACCGACTGCACCACCAACCGCAGCCCCGACTGCCCCCGCACTGGCCGCGCCAACACCCGTTCCTACTGGATGAGCACCTGGTTCACCCGTAATCGGGTCAGTGTTTGCATCAGGTTCATGCACTTTTTTAATGTCATCGTTACTCATTTCGCATTACCTCTCAGTTAGTCTAGCGGCTGAGCTGGATTTAGCTTACCGATAATAATACAGTACTGAAAGCATCAGACAAAAACTTGTACCAAGAGTATGAGCTAGGGTCGGCATAAAGGAACAGATTAAAGTTGGCGCTATGCATAACTGTTGCTTTAGCTATTAGTACCACCACAGAGAGGGTGAGCATTAATGGCAGCGATCAACCTGGCAACAAAAGACTTGACACTGAAGCCGGTTTTCGACTCTGCTCAAACCATATTTTTTGGAGTGCTGAGCACAGCCGAAGCACCATTCCAATTTTGTGGCAGCAGTGTAGTCCTAACCTTGCCGAGTTAATACATTTCTTCTGTTTTTATCGTCGCTTCCCCTAACCTTGTTTTCCCTACTAACAACGCGTTCCAACCCTAATTAAGGAATGGTCTTGGGTGCAGGTGTTCCTGATGGCGCAACGCTGGAGGGTTGCCCAGAGGCGGGAGGAAGTTGAAATTGTCGGGGATCGAAGGTCTGGGTGGGCGCGGGGCTGCTAAAGATGTTGAACGGAGCCGCTGTGGGATTCGCTGTGGGGTTCACTGTGGGGTTCGCTGTGGGAACGGGACTTAGACCAGGGGTGGGATTGGCATCGGCAGGCTGGGTTGCCAGCGCGACACGATCGCCGCCCACTTGTCGCATGAGATCTAAAACCTGCACCACATCGTTATAAAACGCCGTTTGTGAAGCGTTTAGCACCAGTAGCCCATCCGGATTCTGTTGCCGATAGTCCTGTAGTTTTTGGTAGAGCTGGGCGCGATCGATCACCTGCTTATCAACAAACGTCTGCCCGGTGGCGCTTACCGTAACTACTAGCATCTGTCGCATCTGTGTCGTGCCCGTGCTGGCTTTTGGCAGGTCAATGCTGATGCCCTGCTGACGCGTGAGCTGGAGTGCTGCCAGAATAAAAAACGTCAGAATGCAGAAGATGACGTCGATCAGCGGAATAATTTGAATCTGAACTTCTTCGGTCGGCGCGTCATGGTAAATCTTCATTACTCCAACCTCTAGAACTAATCACACAGTTTAAAACTTGGTCAAAACTTGACTCATCGTTTGGACGCGCTAAGGCGCGATCGAGTTTGCAAATCGATCCGTGAGCTCACGGTAATTTTCCAGTCTGTTGTAGCCAATGTTGACGATAGAGCAGTTCCAGATCGTTGCCAGCCTTGCGAAAAATCTTGACCTGATTGAACAAAAGCCCCTGAAACAGGCGGTAAAACGCCAGACTGAAAATGGCGACAACCAAGCCGCTGGCGGTACTAATGAGTGCCTCGCCAATACCTGTAGTGACGCCTGCCGTTGAGGCGGTGCCAATGTCGCCAATGCGAATCGATCGCAGAGAGATAATCAAGCCAATGACGGTACCGAGTAGTCCCAACAGGGGCGCAAGCGCAATCACCGCTTCCAGTACCTTGTCACCCCGACGCATGGAAGATAGCTCTTCATCGGCTGTTGCCTCTAACGCCAGTCGAAACAATTCTGGATCAGGACGCTCGATCTGTAGTGGGCTGTAGAGAAACCGCCCGATTGGCTGTTCATGTGCCTGTCTAGCAATTTCCTTCGCGGTAGACCAGTCTCGTTGGGCAGCATCTAGTACGCGATTCACAATTTCTCGCTCTTTTGTCAAGACAGCCGCCCAAAACCAGGCACGCTCAATGATGACGCTGAGCGCCAAGATCGAAAGAAAGAGCAAGGGCAAGATCGTCACTCCACCCTTCTGAAAAATTTCCGTAAGATTCACAGTCTGTTTTACCCTCCGTACATTCCCAAACGCAGATTTTGCCCAAACTCAGATTTTGATAATTGTCACGCAAATTTGAAGCTACTCAATTTTAGAGATTTAGACCCTCATTCAAGCAGACTGACAAAACTTCAGTCAAAACTATGCGAAATGTTGCAGTTATTTCGTCGCATTCTTCCTTTAGACGAGCATACTCTTGCTGCCGTGATCTTAAGCTAGAGCCTAAGGTGGCAGATGCACTAGTCGAATGTCAAACCGTACTGAGGCTCTCCAACGCGTGGGGAGGTATCCACACCGGAACTCTTGCAGGCGATCTGCCACTATTTAGAAGTAAGTAAGGGGTAAACACTGATGAAAGATTCAATTACAAGCTGGTATCGCAACGTGCTTCGCAATCCCAAGTATCGCTGGTGGATTATTGGCGGTAGCTTGCTCTATCTCCTTAGCCCCATTGATATTTCACCAGATTTTATTCCGATCGTGGGCTGGATTGACGATGGCTTGATTGCCACCCTGCTAGTTGCAGAACTATCAACCTGGGCATTGGAGCGGCTGAGAGTGCGGAAAGGTGATTCTGTACAGAGCGTTGATGCTTCTGTCGCAAGTGCCCCTTCGCAGTCAAAGACTGTTGATGTCAATGCTGTATCGGCAGAATAAAACCCGTCACTCTGTTTTAGCTTTCCTTTGGCGGTATGGTCACGGCGGTATAGGCAACAACGCGGTGCGATCGCCACGAGAACTGACACACAGCAAGAAATTAAGGCACGTTGAACGGAGCCATCATCGGGCTACGTGAGCCTAGCAAAGAGCACGGGTAGATTTCTGCCTTGTGCTTCTTGTGTTGCCTTTTTGCTTCAGCTTAAGAAAAGCGGCTTTGAGAAAAGCGAGTCTAAAGCGGTGCCTCCTCTGCTATCCAGTTTCTTGCAGGGTAGCAAAGGCTCTAGCAATGCTCCATCCAATCATACTCAAACCATATTCGACAGTTATCACCCAGCCGTGTAGACATGATTAACATCGTTAAACTGAGTGGACTGAAGGCTGATGGCTGACGGCTGAAAGCTTTTAGGCTCAATTGTTTAAGTGCTTCTATTTATTTGTTGGTTGTCAAGGATAGACTATTAGCCTGGAGGCGTAGATGAGTGCAGACGAGTTGACTGAGTTAGAAGACAAAGCAGCATTGGCAACAACGGCGTCTTCGTCACGGCAACGTTGGCACAGCCTTTCAGAAAGAGCCTCGCCCCTGTCCTCGCCGGAGTATCAGGTTGTGACCCTAAATGCGATCGCTCTGGAACAAACACCCCATCAAGGCGATTTTATGGCAACGCTGGCAGCGCATCAGTGGCGATCGTTGCAGCCTGCCAAGCTAGAGATTTTTCAGATCAATGTGGGCAAGCTGTGCAACATGACCTGCCGTCATTGCCATGTGGATGCAGGACCCGATCGCACGCGCGAGAATATGGATCGAGAGACGATTGAAGCGTGTTTGCAGGCACTGGATCAAACGGACGCGCATACGGTGGATATCACAGGTGGCGCACCCGAACTGAATCCACATTTTCGCTATCTGGTCGATCAATGCGTAGCGCGAGGAAAACACGTCATCGATCGCTGTAATCTCACTGTGTTGCTGCTGCCTCGAATGCAGGATCTTCCGGAGTGGTTTGCCGAGCGCCAGGTGGAAGTGGTTTGCTCGTTGCCGCACTACCGCCAGCGCAGTACTGATGCCCAACGCGGTGATGGCACCTTTGAAAAATCCATCGCAGCTCTCCAGCAACTGAATGCAGCGGGCTATGGGCAGGGCGATCCGAAACGGATGCTTACATTGATGAGTAATCCGGTAGGGGCGTTTCTTGCCAGCGGTCAAGCTCAACTAGAGCAAGAGTGGAAAGTTGGCTTGCAACGGCATCAGGGCGTGACGTTCGATCGCCTGATCACTCTGAACAATATGCCAATCTCGCGCTATCTGGAATGGCTGGAGCAATCGGGCAACTTACAGGGGTATATGGAGCGCCTGGTAAACGCCTTTAACCCTGCCACGATCGCGGGGGTGATGTGCCGTAACACTCTGTCCGTGAGTTGGGACGGTCGCTTGTTTGACTGCGACTTTAACCAAATGCTCGATCTGGAGCTTCAATCTCCTGATGACGCGCGATCGCATATTCGTAATTTCAACCCTGTCACATTTGCAGCGCGGCAAGTTATCACCGGACGCCACTGCTTTGGCTGTACAGCCGGATCAGGTAGCTCTTGCGGTGGCGCGATCGCAGAATAAAACGAGTGCGACGATGGGTTTTAGAACCTGTTCTCTAAACTTGTTTACCCGTCATGAGCGGACATCGCTCCCTTGAGGGTTCGGTTTTACGGTTCCTGTTCTACGCATGAACTCGCTACTGTCATAGTAGACGTTACTAGACAGGGTATTCTATTTGCGGGTACCCAAGTGGAAGAGTGAATCTCGTGCCCAAATGGTTACTACCAACCTTAAGTGAGATTTTGGCGCTGAACGATCCGGCGTGGACGGCTCAGTTTGAGTCAACATCGGCTCCAGCGGCAACAGAACACGGTGGACAGCATCGTGCTGGTCGCCTTGCCCTGCAACGAGTGCGAGCCGAGCGTGAATGGTTTGGCGCGATCGCGGCTCTCAGTGCCCTCCTTCAAAATGCTGTGGCAACGGCTGCTGCGACTCCTGGCACGAAGGGACAAACAACTCATGGCTTGGTGCTATCGGGTCCGCTGCCTGTCCTCAGTCATCCCAATTTGATCAGCACGTTTTCTACCTGGTCGCTGACCGCAAATCCGTTGCAGGTTGCCTATTGCCTACCGCTACAGCTTCTTCCAGCAGGTGACGCGTCAATGCCTCAGTTGGCAGAGCTTTCCGAAAAGCCCACCACGCCTGCGTTGCCGTTGTTACCAGGCGATCCCCTGGCAGCAGAACAATTTTGCCTGGTCTTAACGCCGTGCTTCAGTCTGGTTCTAGTTTTGGGCGAATCGTTAAGCGGCTCACCCGCGTTTATGTTCTCCTTTATGCCAGAGGTGGTGCAGCAGGCGTGGGATGCGATCCGTCCTCGCATTTTGTTGATGAATTCTGACCAGATTGACCATCTTGATGCCTTAGCCGAACAATTTTCGCCCGTTGCCCCCGACTATACGGTGGTGATGCAGTTTAGTCGGTTGATGCTGGCGCACCTACCAGAACCGTTGGAAGAACTGCGAAGCGAAAAAAACGATGGGCGTGGGTTTGCCGCTTACCAGGTGGCAAGCGTCGATCGCCAAAGCCCTGTTGATCATCAAAGCTCTGTTAAGCGCCCAAAGGGTGTTTCTCAGTCACATAGCACGTCTGCTTTTAATCAATCCACTCTTCCCGATAGCCCCAGCCCTGACATTGAGCTACTGCAAGCCCTCGCTCACGAAATCCGCACACCCTTAACTACTATTCGCACCCTTGCGCGATCGCTACTAAAGCGGACTGATCTACCCCCGGATGTGCTGAAACGGCTAGGCATTATCGATCGTGAGTGTAGTGGTCAAATCGATCGCTTTGGTTTAATTTTCCACGCGGTTGAACTGCAAACCTCCCCCACGCGTCCCGGTAAGATGTCGTTGACACGAACTTCACTCGCGCAGGTGTTTCAGCAAAGCATTCCACGTTGGCAACAGCAAGCCAGTCAGCGCCAGCTTACTCTGGATGTCATCCTTCCTCAAAAAATGCCTGCTGTGGTTAGTGATCCAACTATGCTGGATCAGGCACTCACCAGTTTGATTGAACGGTTTACTCGCAGTCTTCCAGCCGAGAGCCATATTCAAGTCGAAGTCACATTAGCGGGCAATCAGCTCAAGCTTCAACTTCAGTCAGAACCAGATGCCGCGTTTGCTGCAAGACACCATCATCGACCCCTGCTGCGATCGCTGGGACAACTGCTGATGTTTCAACCAGAAACAGGTAGCTTGAGTTTGAATCTAGCAGTGACAAAGAGCTTGTTTCAGGCATTGGGTGGCAAGCTAATTGTGCGCGAGCGTCCTCAGCAAGGTGAGGTGATGACGGTCTTTTTGCCGTTGGAAGTTAGCAGTATGGACGTAGTAGACGTTTAGATCAAAGCTCAAGCTCTAAGCCCCAGCGCCTTGGTAAGGGGATTTGTGCGTGTCCTGTTTGTTCACTGAAGCGTATTAGAGAACAACTGCAAAGGCTCTGGTGAAAGATCAGCTTTTCGCTGATGGCTGCTAGCTGACCACTCAATCCGTATTGCTTAGCCACCTCTAAGCGGTTTCAAGCCAATCAAAAATGCGATCGAGTTCTTCTAACGTGACAAGCCCGTATTGCCACAGCAGCATCGGCAGCAGGTTGACATCAAACTCTTGATGTCGCTTGACGGTGGCGATCGCTGAGTCAGAGATTAATAATTCTTCTTGAAGAAATTTGATGAATCGGGCTTCCATTGGGCTTGTCTCTAGCCTGATGCGGCTAAGCTGAGAATATTTAACAGTCTTTGATTAAATTTTGCAACATATTCTCAGAAATGGCGCAGTTTAATCTCGCAGTTTGTGCTTTTGAAACACATTGCATTCTGAGTGTTTGCTTGCTTGAGCTTTATCCTACCGATTTAAAGCGCATTTCAGCCAATAGTTTAAAGTCGTTTACTTAACGTTTTGTGAGGCAGCGATGAGCAAAGAGTGAAGAGATTAAGTTAATATGTTTAAACTTCACTGTTGTACTCTCATTTTCCCGATCGAAAACCAATGAGCTAGGACATCACTGAGGCGGGAAATCGCTCCATCAGCGCAGGCAGCGCAGGACAAGGCTTGCGATCGTCCAGATTTTCGGGCTTATTCCAGGTGAAGGGCGCTTTTTGGGCTGCCGAAAGCCACAGCAACCGTTTGGCGCGAGTCATTGCCACATAAAGCAGGCGAAACTCTTCAGCCGTCTTTAGTTGCTTGGCACGTTCCCAGGCTACCTCGATGGTTGGCAGTGGAAACTGGTTGTGCAGGCTGGCACGAATCTGGGCGCGGGCAACCTCTGCCAGCGTAAACTCGCCAAGAAACTGCGCCTGCGGTGGACTCCAATGACTACCTGGAATGGTTTGCTCATGCAGAAAGGGGATAAAAACATAATCCCAATCCAGCCCCTTGGCTTTGTGCATGGTAATGATGGTAAGTTGTCCGGGTTGGGCGTAGCGCTCTTCTGCGTTGTCTGCTTCCACTGGCTCAAACTGCTCTGACGCTACAACCTCGTTCAGAATCACTAGCATGGTTGACAACGAGTGATCGTCAGGTGTTTGCTGGATGATGCGATCGATGAGTTTATCGGCGGTCGCAAGTTCGGTCTGGTCATATTCCAGGGACAGTGCCAGGAAAGGAATGAGTTGAGCAGGTGGAAGTTGGAGGCGAGCGTTGAGCAGGCTATGGCAATAGTGACGTGCCTGGAGCACAGGTTCTGGTTGCAGCGGATCAAGTGGACCGGGATACAGAAATTGTTCGGGAAAGCCAACGAGCGCGTTGAGATCCTGCGTGGGAATGCGTTTGCGTTCGACTAAAACAGTCAGTGCTGCTTTTAGGTTATCGGGCGAATGGGGTCGATCGAGAAATTGCAGCAAGGTCAGCATTTCTGCGGGAACGTGAGACTGGCGATCGTGCTGCCCCACTTCATACACGGGCAGTTTGTCTCCGTACCAGCGATATAGCTCTTTGGCAACGAAACGCCCCTGCTCGTTGGTGCGTACCAGCACGGCGGCGCGCCCTTGGGGGTTTTGTTTGAGCAACGCCAGCATCCGCTGACCAATCCGCTCAACGGTTTGATACACATCTTCTGGCGTGTGCAACTCCAAACCGTGCCCTTCAGGAGCAGGATTGGCATTAGGTTGCGGATCGTTTGCGTCAACAGGACGAATCATTTGCGATCGAAACGGTTGCTCTATGCCTGCCAGGTGCGATTGATTCACCCACTGCAACACAAAGTTGGCGGCATCCATAATTGGTTGGCTGCTGCGTCCCGCCTGTGTCATGGTTGCCAGACGTTGCTTTTTGCGGCACGCGTCACAAAACTCCCTAAAGAAGCTTGGATCAGCAGGCGTAAAGGTGGAATTAATTGCCTGATTGGGATCACCCACCCGCACCAAATTGTAGCGATCGCGGTTGGTAGGGTCAGCCGGATCAGCCGCCAGGATCTCTAATAGCTGGGTTTGCAGTGGGCTAGAATCTTGTGCTTCGTCTTCAAAGACTGCAAAGATTTGCTGCTGCCAGGACTGACATATGGCTGGGTCTTGCAGTACGCGCAGTGCCGCCAACATCATTTCGTCGTAGTCAATCAAATTACGAAAGCGGAGTTGGGTCTGGTAAAACTCATACAGTCCCGCTGCGATCGCCAACACAGCGTAGGGGTCTGCTACTTCATCACTTTGCGTTCGTAGGTCGTTGGGCGATAACCCGGAACTCTTTGCTTCACGGATTACAGTGGTCGCCAGCGCTGGTAGCACCTCTGTTCGCAAAACGGATTGACGGCGCAAGCGCTCTGTTTCTTCACCATCAAACTGTCGTCCTTCTAGCAACGTTTGATAATGACGCGCATTTGCCGAAACCCACTGTTCCACGCAGGTGCGAATCAACCGATGGCTCTGATTCGGTGTTACCAGCACACTGTCCTGGTTCAAACCCGAATGTTCTGGATGGGCACGCGCGATCGCCCAGGCAAGCCCATGCAGTGTTTGCACGACAAAGCCCCCTGGTGGTAGCCCCAATGCTTTCAAATTTTGGCGAATTTTAGCCTTAATGTTTGCTGCTGCCGATCGCGTAAAGGTGACGATGACTAAATGACGACGGGCATTAAGCTGATGGCGTGCAATAGCGATCGCGGCTGCTACTGCCATCCCAGTAGATTTCCCGGCACCCGGCACTGCCGACACTGCCAGCGGTCCACCTTGCCACGCTGCAATCTCTTGCTGCCCCGGACGTAGCGTTCTGCGGAGTTGTTCTAAAGAGGCGTAAGCGGCGTAAGCGGCGGCATCGGTGGGCATGAAGATCGTGAGGGACGGCGATAAGAACTGGTAACTCCTAGCAAAGCTGACGGCTGACCGCTGACATTCTTTCTTTACAGCTACTAACAGTCAAACAAAGCAAGCGGCAAATGACCAAAGGTTTCGTTCACGTCCTCTTCCTCAGCCGATTGGCACGAAACCAGCACCCCACGATGAGTGCCTGTGTAAGGCGCAACATGACAGCGATCGGTCTTGAGATTAGCCTTAACGTAAACTGGACCTTCGACTACGGTAAGGTCCGGTACGCTTGTATAGCCTAGCCCAACTAAATAAGCGCTGAGAGCTGTGCTTGCTTGAGCAACCGTATCAGCACAAATGCCCACCATTTGGTAGTCCGAACGAGCAGCGACTAATTGCAGTGCTTGCCGCACCAGGGCGTTTTCGGGCATAGGTGTATGGGGCGATCGCTCCAGGCAGAGGAACTGCCGCAGAATCGTTTGGGCAGCATCTAGAGTGAGGCTTTCAGCGTTGAGTGTTGACATGAGCGATAAAAATTCCACTCAACCAGCCTACCACTCATCCAAGTAAGTGTTGCTAGAAGCACAATGGGCTGTGAGAAGCGTTGGTTAACTGCCAGGAACTGGCGCGATCGTGGTAGCAATTGGCAGATCTTGTTGAGAAATACTTGCAAGTATGAACTGGTAGATGTATCTTAGTGTAAAGGGCAACTGCAAATGATTGCCAGTAAGCAGCACCCAAATAAGAAATCTGTCTGCTTCGCTAGATGTATGCAACTCATCAACCAAAAACTTTTACTCAACATCCTCATCTTTGAGCAAATGCACGTTTTCCTGTCCACACTAAGCTTACGCGTTCAGATGACTGACGGCTTTGGCAAGGCGCTGCTGTACCTCAAACGGGCAGAATCTGCCTAAGAGAGTCTTCGATCGCTTGAACGACTGTCAACAGGACGGTTCTTCGCCTGGCGCTGTAAATGTACTTAAGAATCTCTGGCATTAGCTTGAACGCATGAATTCATCTAGCTTTGTACCGCTGACCGTTCAACTGCACACTGTTTCTCGTAGCGATCGCTGGCAAGTTTATCAACGCTTGCAGTCCCTAGATATTCCTTGCTTCTGCTCAACGGCAGGCTGGGTTGAGGTTGAAGTCCACACTCCGGTAGTGGTCGCCCAGCTAAGAAGTGTCGTACAACAGATGACAGCCTCCCGACTGGAGTTAATCGACTGGCTCGAACGTTGTTTACAAACGCCTATCTAGGCTGCGATCGTGCGCTCGGCATTGCCCTTAACTGTCTCAGTATCATTCAACGAACACTAAAACATCATGGGTAAAAAAGATCACCGCTCGTCGGCATTCAGTCTTGAGGGACGGTTTTTGGGCTTTGTTGTTGAAGATGGCTACAAGCTCAAGCAACTGCGCTTAATGACAGCGATGGGTGAACGCTGCGTCAAGTTAGCTAAAGAAGCGCGCGCCTCCGTAGGTGGTGTTTTGCTACCCGGTGATTGGATTCAAGTCGATGGTGAGCAAACAAGCAACGCTAAAACAGATGGAGCAAAGTTGAAGGCTTACCGCATTAGCCGCACCTCACCTCGATCGCCCGATGCGTTACCTTCGCAGACAGCGATCGCCAAGCCTAAAGCCAGCGCCACAATCCTGGTTTGTCAAAAATCAGACTGCATGAAACGGGGCGGCAAAGCCGTATGCCACGCGTTACAGGCGGCGTTGGACGATCGCGGGCTTACCGAACAAGTGCAAGTAAAGGGCACAGACTGCATGAAACAGTGCAAGGCGGGTCCCAACCTCATCATGCCCGATAAAACTCGTCATACTCGCGTCTTAGCAGCCGAGATCCCGACTCTTGTTGATGAACACGTTCCTCATGTGCCGCTCGTGGGAATCAATGAGGAGTCTTTAGATACTGTGAAGCCTTAAACCTGTTCACACACAAACCAAAACAACACCCCTATTGAGATGTCCGCATGTTGTGCATCCCAATAGGGGTATTTAACGTTAATCTATTAGGCGTCCCAGTCTTAAAATTAGACCTTCGGTGTGCCTTTGCCTAAAACCTGGTCTCTGAGTGAACTAAAGTTTTCAGTTAGCTCCTGCCGATTAGAGGCTCTCCACAAGTAACGGTAGATAAACCAGGCAGTATAGGCAAAACCGATGAGCTCAAAGGTTGGCGCAAGTAAGGGGATGT
>JBBSHC010000014.1:0-14010 GCA_038253425.1 Leptolyngbyales cyanobacterium
CTTTTCCAAGCTTTAAGTGCTATTCTGGCTTCCAAACTATTCAATTCTCTAGGTTCGGGCGGCTTCAAGAGCGTCGCTCGCGCTTCACTTCCTCTCGACCGCTTAATGAATATAACCGGATAAGCGGAAAAGTGTCAAGCTCTTTTTAAAAGATGCCCAGACACTCCCACAAAGCCATCAGGAAAGGCATAAGTACACCGCTACATGTGCCTTTCCTGCGGTTGTGTTAGCGTTGAGAAGTGGCGGATCGATGGCGATACTTAGCAAGTGGAGACCTTTCGAGCGTTTGCTAACACTTGTGGTCATGGCAAGAAGCAGCAAATAGCAGACTTATGGTTTGAAGTACTTGTTAAGTGGGATCGCACTACTGCATGATTAATTGAGGTATGCCAGCACATGGGGTTCAATTTCAAAGCAAGATTGATGGCTATCGATCGCGCAGCGAATTGACTCCAAGCCTTTCTGACGCATATCGCGCAGCATGAAACAGAATCAGCGGTAGCCGTTATTTTGTTGCTACGGGGACGGCGACGGTGCTGCTTCAAAAGAAGTCTCAATTATTCCAGTTCGTTACCTGCAACAAGAGATAAGCATCGCCGCTTTGTGAGTCCTCTTGTTTTCCTTTCTACAGCCCAACCTTTCTAATCAACGGACCCCGCTGCAAGCAGACTGGGTATGGAAGCAGATCTGCTCCTGAACCTAAAGATTCGGATTGCAGTTCGTTCTCTTCGCCGCAAAGCGGCGGGAAATCTACCCGTACTAGATTGAACTTAGTGTTCTCTGAATCGCTCCTAGAATGAAAGTAGTGGGCGAATGGAGAAAGCGGTATGAGTTTTCACAAAATTGTGGTTGCCCTTGATGATTCTGACCTCGGCAAGGCTGTATTTGCTCAGGCAGCAGCATTGGCGACCACAATGCAGGCACATTTAATGCTGTTTAGCGGTATCAGTGACGCATCGCTGGTTCAACCTGGCAGTTTGCCATCAGAGGTTGGTTTGTTTTCAACTGATTTGATGAGTGGCACGTATCAGGTTCAGCAGTCCAGCATTGATCATCAAACTAACGCAATGCAGGCTTCACTTCAGCACTATGAGGACACAGCGCAAGCGGCGGGCTTACAAGTAGAGAAAAGCTTTAAAATGGGTGATGTTGGACCGTTGCTTTGTGCAGTTGCTCAGGATTGGGATGCAGATTTGATTATTGTGGGGCGGCGCGGCCGCAGGGGATTGTCTGAAGCGCTTTTGGGCAGTATTAGTAATTATGCTGTTCACCATGCTCATTGCTCGGTGCTGGTGGTGCAGGGTGAAACGACTATGTAAGTGGATGCGGATGACGATCGCTCCCAGACTTTAATATCTTTACAAACTTTTTATTGCTGTCTGAGCGGTCTCGATCGGTGTGCCAGTGATGAGCGTTTATGATGCTACTCTGTACGAGCGCGCTTTTAGCTTTAGAGTAGATCTGCCACCTTTTCTGAGACTGCATGACTGATTCTTCTGAAGACAAAGCCTTTGAAGATGCCACTGGTCAAGCACTTGACCCAACCGTTGCCAGGAATGTGGGGGAAACAGAGGCGGCGTGGCTGGAGGTAGAGGCTGAACTGTCGCGTCCTCTTGCCGACGGCGATCGCGCTTCGTTTCCAGCAGAGTCACTAAAGCAGCCCCCCGTAGCCGCTCCACGTATAGTAGACCCATCAGTACCCCTCATGATGGTGGAGACGGCTTTTCTAGCGAGCGCTGCCAGTCTTGTCTTCTTAGTCAATTACTACTTTCCGATTGGACCACTATTACGGCTCTTTTTCTCGATTCCGATCGCGCTAACCTACCTGCGCTGGGGCAGTCGTGCTGCGTGGATGGGCGCATTGGTCTCTGGTTTGTTGCTGAGCGTCTTAATGGGACCAGCACGCAGCATTTTATTCGTCATGCCCTATGGCTTACTGGGTGTGTTGCTCGGCGTTTTTTGGAGACGGGGCGCTCGGTGGTCGCTTTCGGTAGGCATAGGCTCAATGATCGGCTCTTTGGGGTTTTTCTTTCGCATCTGGCTGGTCTCACTGCTCTTGGGCGATGACCTCTGGCTGTATGCCACAACTCAGACGACGGACTTGCTGGAGTGGGCGTTTGTCAAGCTTGGATTTTTGTCGCAGCCTAGTTTAGAGATGGTGCAAGCTACGATCGTGGGGATGGTCATTCTCAATAATGTGGTTTACCTGTTTGTCGTGCATCTGGTGGCTTGGCTGTTGTTGGATCGTTTAGGCAATCCTATTCCGCGACCGCCAAAGTGGGTACAGGTGTTGATGGACTATGAGTAAAGAGAAGGCTAAAAGCTAAAATCCTGTGTTTTGTTAAATCACGCCGATCGTAATGCTTGAGCATCGCCTGCCCTTTACCCGTGTCTACACTCAAGAGCAACAGGGCTTAAGCTGGCTAAGACGCTACCGTGGGCAACGACCTTTGTTTGCTTGCGTGCTGGGCTTTACAGCAACTGGGCTAATTCCAGGAATCTCGGCAGCAGGGGCAACACCGAGCGATCGCCAATATACAGCGATCGCCGATGCCGAATTTTTGTATCACGGACCGCAGGCTCAGCCTCACTACCCGTTACCACCACTCACTATGGGTGCATCTCCGGTACTCATTTCTCGTGCTGTGATCGAAGCGCAACGCATCCCGCTGGTTCTTTTTAATGCTGGATTGCCCTACGCTCCAAAGGCACCTGCGATCGATCTGGGTGGTATGCCTGCTCAATGCTTGAGTCAGGGTAGTGCTCTGGCGCTATCAACGGTAGAGCATCTGTTGCATCAGGGCTTGCTTTGGGGTGAAAAGCTGGCACTGCAAGCGGCTCCAGGCTACGTTATTTTGGGTGAATGTGTGGTTGGCGGCACTACAACGGCATTAGCCGTCTTGACAGCGCTAGGTCTCGCAGCCGCCGGAAAAGTCAACAGTAGCCATCCCAACTGTAACCACAGCCAAAAGTGGGCGCTAGTAGAAGCAGGCCTACAGCAGTTAGGCTTGTGGACACACAGCGTCAAGAGACAAGAAAACGCAGAGCCTTTCGACCGTGCGCTAGCAGCAAGCGACCATCGATCGATCTCGCACATTCCATGCTTGGATCCCCTGCAAATTGTGGCGGCTGTTGGCGATCCCATGCAAATTGCTGTAGCTGGTATGGCGATCGCTGCAAGTCGAATCAGTGGCGTTTTACTAGCCGGAGGAACGCAAATGTTGGCAGTTTATGCCTTGTTAAGAGCGATCGCGCAGCAATATGATTTAGAGTGGCAGCCAGAAAACATGACGATCGGCACAACCTGCTGGGTAGCTGCTGATCCCACAGGCGATACGCTTGGGTTAGCAGACTTAGTGGGTGATGTGCCTTTGATGGCAACCCAATTGAGTTTTTCGCTATCACGCTACGAGCAACTACGGGCGTACGAACAGGGCTTTGTTAAAGAGGGGGTTGGCGCAGGGGGATGCGCGATCGCGGCTCATCTTTACCAAAACTGGCATCAAGTTGAACTGCTACAGGCAATTGAAGCGTTAGCAGAGCGCTATCAACAAAGCACTAAAAGCAATTAGGTATGAATTCGTCTAGAAAGCAGTTGCTCTTCCAGGGCTGCGATCCGGTTATAAGCGGCAGTTAACTGCGCTGTGAGACGTTGAATCTGAATTTCAGGCGTAAGCTGCTTCTCACCACTTTGGGTGGTCGCGTCCAGGTTGTTGCGATCCACTAAAACATCTTTGTGCTCCATACTGGAATCCAGATTGAGATATCCCTGATAGGACTGAGGGATATTAGCTGATCCATTGTCAGAGCGCTGAAGTTGCTCAGCCCCGAACTTACACTCATTGGCAACATCAGACAGCTTGTCGCTGAGTTGTTCGATCAGTTGATACAGCGCATCAACCTTAGTACTCATTACATTGATTTGCTGTTGCAGACTATTCATTCAGTGCTCTAATTTATCCTGTAGTGCTACGTTGTATTCTAAACAATTCTAAACAATTAATGGTGAAACTAGAGTTATTCCTAAATCATTTAATGTTTGGGCTGCGCGATCGCCGCAAAGCGTAAAAGCAAGCGGAGTGAAGTCAAAATTTTTGCCTGAAAGGTGCGCCTAGCAATGACTGACGGCAATCATTAGTAATACCTATAGCTTGCATATAAAAATCTTATATTAAAGTGTTGATGCCTGCTTACACTAGCTGAATGACTTAATTAAGGCGGCAATCTGATGATTGAGCAACCACCCATAAATTCAGGTCTGATACATCGTAGGCTACTCAATTTTCAGTTTTAATCATTGCAGGTTGGCTGTAAGCGGCAACTGTTATACGATAGCAAGACTATTTCAGGTTTTAAAGCAAAAATCAGATCGGCATCTTGCAGCTAACTGCTACAGATCAAAAGTAGGTTTCATGTAAACGTGTTCTACAAAAAATGCTAACTTTTCAAGATTTTTTTACAACTTGTACGGGGTTATGGACGACAGAGCGTACCTATCATTCCACTTTGCGTCAGGAGATTGAGCGCTCGTATACAGAGTTTCGAGTCAACGCCTTAACAGCCATAGAAAAGCAGCAAATTCTGTTAGTTTCACAACCCGGCTCTACAGCATCAGCACCAATCACGGAGCCGCTCAAATTGACGGATGATGAAGCACTCTGTCCTGGGTTTGCGATCGCGTTTAATACTCGCTCCGAAAAAGGAGAGGAAGTATCGATGTGCTTAAAGGCGCTATTCGTGCCCGATCGCTACCTTGTGGTTACGCAGCCGATTGATGTACCGCCGCCACCACTCGCAGCGCAGGTAGTGACGAAACCAATCGGCGAAACGATTCAAGGTTTTTATCTGCGGGATGAGGGGTATTCTGAAACGGGTGCGATCGCGGGACGTTTTACCTATCAGCCAACCCGTCAAACTTTGGAAATGACGACATATTATCGGCAATCAGTAGCGGTTGATCAAATGCGATTCCTTGCCCCTGATTTAAGATTGCGTACCATTGTCACGTACCAGCGCCCTCAAGCAGATGAGCCGCCCACCGTGATTGATTTAATTGGGTTTGGCGTAGAGCGTAAGCAAGAGAGTTAGTGCCTCACGTTAAACTGACGATAGGGCGCTGAGGCGATAAAGCAGTGCATGAGGGATGGAAATGAGTAGTCAGTGCTAACGAGTGTAAATCGGCTCAGACAGTCCATCAATGCCACTGCTATAGCGGCACGGCAACCAAACGCTTTTTTGATTCGGCTTTTTAAAAGACAATGAACACTGGGTACGATGAACATTCTTGAGCGCTCAGCTACCGACGCTTCAACCAATTCCGTTTTGAATCGTCGTTCTTTTCTCACAGGGGCGATCGGGGTAGCACTTAGCAACTCGCTTATGGGTTGTACCGGGCAAGTGCGCCAAACGTTAAGCCTGCGCTTACTCAACGGGTCGGTGCCTGCTCAAATTGTGAGTGAATTTCGTAAGCACCTCAAGCAGTCTGCAACTCCAGCCGCCCTGGATATTGCAATCGAGGCGCAGATTGAGCCGCTGTTTGAGCTGTTGCAGACCTGGAAACGTAAGGGGCAGACAGACACCTCAGCTTCTGATCGCTTCGGCTGGATTCCCTTTGTGAGCAAACGCTCTAGTACGACTGTGCCTGATTTGGTGACGTTAGGCGATTATTGGCTCGACAAAGCAATCCAGCAAGAGTTGCTTCAACCGCTTGATCCAACGCAGCTACAAGGATGGGAGCAACTACCACCCGCATGGAAAGCGCTGGTAACACGCCCGACACCAGGACAAAAAACGGGCGATCGCGTTTGGGGTGCGCCCTATCGATCGGGTAGCACGGTGATTGCCTATCGTCAGGATATCTTCCGAGAGCGTGGGTTAAAGCCGCCAACAGACTGGTCAGACCTCTGGCGATCGGACTTGCGTGGGCACATCTCTCTGCTCGACCAACCCCGTGAAGTGATTGGGTTAACGCTGAAAAAACTGGGCAAATCCTACAACACCGCTGATTTGAACGCGGTACCGAATCTGAAAGCCGAGCTGACAAGCCTCAACCAGCAGGTTAAGCTTTACAGTTCTGATGCCTATCTGCAACCGCTACTGCTGGGTGATACCTGGTTAGCGGTGGGATGGTCCACAGACGTTTTACCGCTGGCTCAACGCAGTAACACTATTGCAGCCGTAGTGCCAAAAGCTGGAACGGCTTTGTGGGCAGACCTGTGGGTGCGTCCAGCCACGTCAGCACCGACCATCCCCTCTCTAGTCAACGAATGGATTAGCTTTTGCTGGCAGCCTGCTATTGCGGGTCAGTTATCCCTGTTGAGTCGAGCAACATCCCCAGTTGTGTTAGAAATGCCTCCCGATCGCTTGCCTCCAGCCCTCCAGCAAAACCCTGTACTGTTGCCAGAGATCGCGGCTCGACAAGCCAGTGAATTTCTCAAACCGCTCGATCGCGCTACGGTTGACCAATATCAAGTGCTTTGGCAGACCCTGCGCCAGGTAGTTGGTTAAAGCCACCCCGCAGCCCCAACTTGCCTCTAGAGTCGAGCAAGATGCTACAAGCGATCGATTGAGCCGACGTTGACACAGCCGTTGTATTGTGAGACGAAGCGAAACGTCTGGACTGCAATGCGCTGACATCAACCCCATTAAAGTCGCAGGTAGACGCCCCCACTAAAGCCGCTTGTCCATCAAAGACGCGCACATTGTAGCCATAATCGCGGGCAACTTCACCAAAGGCGTGAATAAAAGCATAGCGATCGAGATAGTCCAGCAAGCTCCAAAACTGGCGATTCACCACCAGATCGACGCGACCCGGACGGTTGCCACTGTTGGGATATGCCAACCAGTTCTCTAACAGGTTGCCACCGTAAGGATCTTTATCGGCAATCTGCTCCTGAAGCCACCACAAGCTAGGAATGGTCAAGTGAGTAAGGGAGATGGTTGTCGCCGTGACCAGATACTCAGGTGCATTGCCCGGTTGCAGCGCTTTTACGTCTAAAGCCTCTGTATCCGGTGCTAGAGATGGATTAGAGCTACCTGCCGTTAGTGGCTCTGCGGCGATCGCACCCTCGCTTAACCCAGACAGCGCACTCAGACCCACACCTGCCAACAATGCCAAAACGATAGACGGTTGCAGCCATCTAGTTGGTGCGATCGACCAGCGTCTCAGCGACCAAGTTCTATAGGTAGTACTGACTGCCTTGCCACTCATTACGTTGTGCTGCTGCATTGCCTCGTTTACGCCATGTTACTTCTCCGCGAGCCGTGCGAATCAACGCACCCTCAACGGCATCAACCAGATTACGCCAGGAAACCTCTTGCCCCAATAGCTCTTGCAACTGCTGAAGTACAGCCTGCGATACCTGCTCTTCCCCTAGCTTAAGCGGCACAACCGATCGAAGTGGATCTCGCTGCACAGCCGCGATCGCCTGACGTACTGACGCCACAATCTGGCTATCCATCTCCTTGCGGGCACGCGCACGCTGCTGTTGCCAGCCTTTTTCGCTAGTTGCATAGAGTGCTGGTAGTCGATTGAGGGCGAAAGCAACCACTTCTGCTTTGTTGACATAATTAGTCACTTTGGTTGACAGTCGTTGAAACTGTTTCTCCACCTCTTCTAAGACTAACGACTCCATTACATTACGGTATGTCTGAGCTTGATCGTGTTGTGTAGTATTCATAGCTGGCTTCAGGAACGCAAGAGTAAAACAAAATCATGAGGCGACTAAACCAATGTCTTTAGTAGATGCAAGGCTATAACAGCAGTCCGATTACTTGGATGTACTGCTTTCTAGTTATTCTTTACTTTAGGCTCAAGCTAGAGAGGCAGTACGCCAGCTTAAAGATTAGTTAAGTTTTTCCACAAGAGAAACTTGCGCTGAAGGGAGCGTGAAGGGTTTGGTAGAAAAACAACTGCCTATGGTTGGATCAGCTTTTAACCATTAGCTATTAGCAAAAAGCTGAGCTTTGAGCTTTGAGTGGAAAAGCTGGCACAGCAGTAAAGCATTTTGAGTTATTTTTGCCTTTTACTTTGTACTTTTTGCCTTCTTCCCGCTTCCTGAAGGCTCCAATAGCTTGGCTTTAGAAATCCTTCACTCCCACAGCCTGCGACCTGGTTTGCCGTTTAACCGTTGATGAGTATCTTGCAAAAGTGCCGGGATATTTAGCGCCTCTGGGCAACGGGGCAGACAGTCGCCACAGTCATTGCAACGATTTGCTTTGTTACCAGGAAACCAGTGTCCGGCATTTTCAAACATGCGGTAGCGGTACTGTCCAAATTGAGTCATGTCGTAGGCAACAGCCAGGTTACGTAACCGCAGCACTTCAGGAATGTGAATGCCCTCTGGACAAGGTAGGCAAGCATAACACTGACTACAGCGATCGCTGTTCAACGCCACGGTATGATGCGTCTGCAACCGCTCAAAAACGGCTAATTCTGCTGTTGATAGTGGGGTATCTCGATCAGCAACAGCCAACGGCAATGTCAACTCATCGGCATTCGTAGGACCAACACTCAGCGTTGTAATGCGGGGGTCGCTCAGCAAAAAGCGATAGTTTAACTCCAGAGGCGAAAATGGCTGACATAAGCCTTCAAGCGCTGCGGACGGGGTGTAAAGAAGTCCACCTTTGTCAGCGGGTGAAATAATGAATACACCCATATCTTTCTGCTGCGCTGCGTCGATCGCGGGCGCGTTACGTTGAAAAAAGTAGGAATAGTGCAGATTAACAAACGCAAAGAAATCAGTCGCGATCGCCGCTAAGATCACATCCAAAGCCCCGTGCGTCGAAAAACCCACATGCCGCACCCGACCATCTGCCACAGCTTGCCGCACCGCTTGCATACAGCCATTTTCAGCCGTTACCCAATCTAAATGCTCCCAGGTGTTTAAGCCGTGAATTGCCAGTGCATCAATGTAGTCCAGATTGAGACGCTCCAAGGACTGATCGATCCACTGCGTCATTGTCGTCGCATCAGCCGTTGGCAGTAGCTTGGTTGTGATGTAAATCTGGGAGCGAGACGTGCCAATCTCAGTCTGAAGCGCCTTCCCTAAATACTGCTCACTATTGCCATAGCCCTGCGCCGTTTCTATGTGATTGACGCCCAGCCTCACTGCCTGCTGAAGCGTTTGACAGGCAATCTCTGCCGACGCGAGGCACCGCATCATCCCTAAAGAAAACACCGAAAGCTGAAGGTTCGTCTTGCCAAAGCGGCGGTATTTCATACAAGGCTAAGGGCTAAAGGCTAAAAAGAACTGTGAGAGGAATCAACATTTCTCGCTCTTGTACTCTTTTGCCCACACCTTTTACCCTGCTTTTATCCCTCATCCCTCATCCCTTCTTCCTACTGCGCTTCTTCGCTGCTCAGGTTGCCGCGCTGCAAAAAGTCTTCAGGTCGTAGATTTGAAAGAAAGTTGCGGAAAGCTTTGCGTTCGGCTTCATCAGCATCGCGATCGACGGGAATGGAGGCATCGGCAACCACTTCCTCTAGAACCCAAATCGGGCTATTGGTGCGGAGGGCGATGGCGATAGCGTCACTGGGGCGAGCATCGATCTCTTTCTTGACTTCACCTTGTGAAACCGTCAGGATGGCGTAGAACGTGTTGTCTTGCAGCGAGTGAATGACAATCCGCTCCAGGTTCATATCCCACTCTTCTAGAAGATTGACAAATAGATCGTGGGTAAGTGGACGAGGAGGAGCCTGATTTTCTAGCGCATTGATTATCGCTTTTGCCTGATCTTGCCCAATGTAGATTGGCAACTGCCGTCGCTCAGTGGAATCTCTCAGAAGCACGATTGGGCTGCGCGTTGCGGCATCTAATGCAATTCCAGCGACTTTCATTTCAATCATCGTCTTAGCCTCTAGAATACCCGAAGAAGGTTGGAGTCAAAATAACGAAACAGACTCAGACTGGACGAAACAGAGGCTTAAACCGATGTACTTTTTGTTCTGTGTTTAGGGAGTCAGCCGTCTCTGAAATCAGTCAGAAAAACAGGCAAGACCAAACTACCACGTCCCCAGGGTAAAGGAACACGCTAGAACTAGAAAGGACAGAGCTAAGACTGTCATGAACCAGCCATGTCATGATGAGCAGTACTTGAACTTAAGTATGCCCCGATTTATCCCTGATCCTAATGGATCAGCAGGTAAATTTGACAATCTAAAAAAGTTTATCAATGGTAGAGTAGGGCTGCTTTTTTGGCGTAGATGGAGCAAAAATGGACACAGGTTCAAAATTTTGAGAACGTAGCGTGTTTACAGGTCTCATTCAAGGATTGGGAACACTCCAGCCACTCGGAGTCGATCAGTTAAGAATCACTTGCTTACCTGCCACCTCCGGACTAATCATGTCGGGCTTAGCGATCGGTGACAGTGTAGCAGTGGATGGCGTTTGCCTGACGGTGGTCGAGCTTCTACCACAGGGCTTCATAGCGGATGCATCGCCCGAAACCCGCGATCGCTCCAGCCTGGGGCAGGAAGGTAGTACACTTGTCAACCTGGAAACCTCTTTGCAGGTGGGCAGTAAGTTGGGTGGACATTTTGTCACAGGGCATGTGGATGGCACTGGGTCTTTACAAGGGTCTGTGCAAACGGCTACTTCCTGGGAAATGACGTTTGTCACCAATCAGGCACAGGTTACTCGTTACATCATTCTCAAGGGGAGCATTGCAGTGAATGGTATTAGCCTGACGATCGCTAACTGTGATGACGCAGGCACCTGGTTTACCGTTGCTGTGATTCCCCATACTTACGCTGAAACCAACCTGCATTATCTTCAGGCTGGCAGCCTCGTCAATCTAGAAGGCGATATTTTGGGCAAGTACGTCGAAAAATTTCTGCGTTCTCCTGCCGCGAATGGTCAGACAACTTCAGCCACAGCACCAGATCACTTAAGTCCCGCTTTTCTGATTGAACATGGCTATTTATAAAACTCTTTTGTGCTGGTTACACCAGTTCGTCGGCATTAACGCCTAACTCCCGCAGCCGTTGAGCAAGCGCCGTAGCTCGTGCTTCTGCCAGGTTTGCTCGTTGACGCTCGGTTTCTACTTGCTGCTGGGAGATCGCGGCTCGTTGACGTTCCGCCTCTGCTTGTTACTGGGCAAATTCGGCGTCGGTCGCCAGATTCCTCCGGGTTTTCGCTGGGCAAATCGTATATTGTGGGCAGCGTTTCGCATGGGGGGCGCGGTGGATCGGTTTGTGCTACCGGATATTTGTAGTTCGCAAGCGACATAGACGTGAGGGACGATGCGATCGAGGACGGTTGTTACTCATCTCCTTGAAACCGCAGCGACAAAACAGCCCTTAGCCTTTAGCCACTGGCTTATTACTTGCTTGAGCAACTTGTATCGCTTTAACCAACTGTGCCAGGGCATATTCTAGCTGTGCGCCTGCATCCATAGCCAGCCAGCCGTCAGGAGTCATCTGGCGAAACTCAAAGTGTAGATGGGGACCCGTGGAAGCTCCGGTGCTGCCTACACGCCCAATCACCATACCTTGCTTGACCAGTTCACCGGGTTTGACAAAGATTTCTGAAAGGTGAGCGTAAATCGTTTGCTGGGTGCCTTTGTTATGATCCAGCGCCACGGCGAGACCGTAACCACCCAGGAAGTCGGCGATCGCTACTTTGCCAGCATACGCAGCCAGCACCGGAGTACCCAGTGGCGCAGCAAGGTCAGTACCGGCATGAAAGCGTTGTTCACCCGTAAGGGGATGAACTCGCCAGCCGAAGAGGGATGAAATGGGAGCCGGAATAGCGAGCGGGAAAATCAGGCGAATATTGCCGTTGCCTAACCGCCCCGGTGGACGAGCTGTACGGTTGTAATACGCTTGCCAGGTTGGTGTTGTACTCGTACCCAAGCCAGTTGTGCTGGCGCTAAAGGAACCCACCCGAACGCTTGGTAGCCCACTGGCAGCGATCGGGGCTTTAGGAGCACTCCAGCGAGCATCTAACGCACAGGGACTGCCATCCAATAGTTGACCACTCCGCAAAACAGCGCGGCAACCCGTGGAACGCTCGTTTAACACAATGGAGGTGGGTCCGTCGTAACTGTCTGTGCCGATCGGTGTGGAGACGGACGGTTTAGCGATCGTCGGCTCTATAGCTTGCCGCGCAGGTGTAGCAAACACAGGTGCAAGTGGTTCTGGTGGCGCAACGGTGGGTTGACTACTAATTGGTTGCACATTCGCTGGTTGCGTCAAGGCTGGAGCCGCTGGCAACGAATCGGCTTGGGCGGTGTCTGGAATGACAAGCTCACTTGCTGCACCTTGAGCCAAAACCATACCACTGCTTAATAAACTTAGGCTCCCGATCCAGCTCAGTCCCTGCATGAGTAAGAGTGGGCAAGAGCGCAGGTTAGAGTTCGGTGGCTGGACGTTTTGATTCATTTGCAGTTCCTGAAGGGCGATCGTTCCACGCATTGTATCTTAGTCGTTGCCGTGGGCTGTTCAGTTCCGCCTTAGCTGGGCTGAAAGCGGCAATCGACAATTAACAGCCATTCTAACCGGGAGTTTGAGGGCTAGATGAGTGTTTCGTAACCCAGACTGATTGTACCTGGCTTTAAGAAAACTTCCTCCGTAGAAAGACCTTGAGAGGGCTGGTTCGCCGTGGGTGGCGATGGCTCAAACTGAACGTGCAAGGCTCCGGCTGCTGTGATACCCACAATTTTGGCGACACGCCCCTCCAGTAACAATGGTCGATCGCGATGCGTCATCAACTCTAAATAGGACGGCAACAGAGACTCAATGCCCGCTTGCTGCCAGCGCTGATAGCCGACTATCAAGCCGTGGAGTGTAATGGCGGTCAGCAGTTCCAACGATTCGATGAGCGGTACGGGCTGCTGTTCCAGGAGCGATCGCAGATTAATGCCAACGGCGGGGACTGCATTTGTCCAGTTGATGCCAACACCGACCACAGCGCGGTTAATGCGTCCCTGTTGGACTCGCGTTTCGGTGAGAATGCCGCCCAACTTATGCCCCTGCACTACTAAATCATTCAGCCATTTAAGCTGCACCGGAATCTCAGTAGCGACCCCACTAAGGATGCCGGGAATTTTGCGGAGCGCGATCACAATACCCCAGGCAGGGCAAAGCGTTAATTGAGCGGCATGTTCGATGGCAAGATCGGGTTTCAACACCACAGAAAGATACAGCCCTCCCGGTGACGAGACCCATTGTTTGCCCCATTGCCCTCGCCCTGCTGCTTGTTGAAGCGCGATGACAGCCGCGATCGAGGGGGCTTCCTGACTCGGTGAGATAGTATGGGCGCGATCGCTCAATGCCCAGGCAGTTTGATTGGTCGAGGCGAGTGTGTCAAACACATGCAGCGCGATCACATACGGCTCAATGGCAGGCAAGGCACCGCAGGATTGCACCACTTGAAGAGCCGCCTCAAACCGACGCTGACTAAATTCCACCATGTCACCAGCCTTTAACATGTCGATTTTAGTCTAGAGAAAACTTTCTGGACGGCACGCCCTTTCCTCTTTCTACCCCGTTTCCTTTCCACCCCGTTTTCTTTCCTAGGGATCGCGCGATCAATTCCCACACGATCGTTCCTTTCTTCGCGTGGCGCGGTGTATGGCTGCACCGAGGTTCCGATGCACTCGCAGGCAGGGAGGATTGAGCAGCAGACAATTACCTTTTTTAGTTTTGAGCCTTCATCCTTCATCCTTTCCCCTTCTTCTCCTGTTCTGCCCGTGCCAACACCACAATGCCCTGTACCCGAATGCCATGACGTCTCAGGCTAGAAGCAGCAGCGTGGGCGGTTGCGCCTGTTGTGTAAATGTCGTCTAGCAGCAGCACTGGGCTGGTTGGGTGCCGTTTGAGCCAGCGATCGCCAACCTGGAAAGCATTGATGAGGTTTTGTTCTCGATCGACCGCCGTTAATTGAAACTGAGCCGTTGTTTCTCGCGATCGCACTAAGCCATGCGCTTGTAGAGAACATTGAGTATACGCACAGAAATGCTCTGCTAGTAAAGCTGCCTGGTTGAAGCCGCGTTGTTGTTGCTTACTTA
>JBBSHC010000015.1:0-13595 GCA_038253425.1 Leptolyngbyales cyanobacterium
CTATTACGGGTTTACAGGCTCAGTCAACCACAAGTCATTCCTTACGAGGCGGCTTACGGTGGTTGCAAGTCCTGGCTTGATCTCACGCAAGCGATCGCGTTAGATGAAAGTTTTTCAGTGTTAACAGACCGTGATTATGGCGATCGTTGTGACACGATTCGAGCGATCGTGACGATTCCATAGCGTTCCATCGCTGCCGATTTGCCTCTGAACTTTTCTAAGTCAAAAAGTTTGGAGCAGAACGTAAGCAAACCCTATATATGGTGGCATCATGAGATGGCGTTGCGGCGTTGTCCCTCAGTTCTGTCAGTAAAAAGGTTGCAGCTAGTGTTGCCAACGCGTTGAGATGATGCTTAAGACTCGATTGAACCACCGGATTTGTTGAACGCATTCAGCCCAAAGTTATGCAAAGTCAGAAACTTGAGTTAGAGTCCCAGTCCGCTTTCAAGTCAGCATCCCGGTTGCGATGGCGTGTATCACGGCATGATCTGGCAACGCGCTGCCGTGCAGTAATTCAGCTAGGGACGATCGCTACATTAAGCGCCCTTGCAGTAGAAATAACGGCACTAGCGGTACAGGCAGCGTCGCTGACCAACTGGAACTTTGATCCAACGGCAAATCAGCTCGAAATCAGTGTTAAAGATGGCACTACGCCTCGCTACTTCTTGATGGCGCAACCTGCTCGCATCGTGGTCGATTTGCCCAATACAGCGGTTGGTGATGTGAGCGCACAGCAAACTTATGCGGGGGCAGTGCGTCAGATTCGGGTGTCTCAGTTTACGCCGGGGCTCACGCGCATTGTCATGGAAATTTCACCGAATGTTTCCCTGGCACCGGGGCAGGTAAAACTACAAAAAGTCAGTGATGATAAGGCTCCCGGTGATGCTCGGTGGGTGCTGCGTCCTCTTCTTACTCAGCCGTTAGCTGCCAATGCGCCCATTAAATCGGCTACATCGGTTAAGCCACTGGCATCGATCGCACCAGCGCCAATTGTTGCCAAACCAACCGTCACTGTGCCACCGCTTGCGATCACGCCGCTTACTCCCGCCGCCGCACCCAATCCAGTTGCACCCAATCTACTAGTTGCACCGAACCTGACCGTCTCGAAAGACAAGCCCGCCGCTCAGCCTCAAGCACCAGCGATGGCAGCAAGCAAGCCGCCTTCACCGCCTATGGCTGCAACTGCTGAAACTAGCGTTGTGCCGACTCCTCCTGCTGCTCCTGCATTGGCAGCCCCTAATCCTCCAGCGCCAACAGCATCGATCGCGTTAGCACCCGTTCTGTCACCGCTCCCTTCAGTTCCGGCGGCTTCCACGCCCCTGGCAACGCCAGCCCCTGGCACTACCGCTACTAACACCCCACTACCGCCAGCGCCTGCCGATCGCGCCGAAGACGCTAGCGCTGCTGTAGACACCAGAGGCGGAGTTGCGATCGCGGTGCCAACGCCTGTTTTGCCGTTGTCTAAGCCAACACCAAACGAAAGACCTACTGTTGGGGTGCCTCCTCTTCGTACTGCTATGCAGCCCTCTGGCAGCCCGATCTCACCTCAACCAACCACACCGTCACGAGCCGTCTCACCGACAACTGCCTTACAGGTAGCACGGGCGATCGCTCCACAAACAACCACTTCCCAGAGAACAACTTTCCAGAGAACAACTGCACTGGCAAATAAGCCTTCAAGCACACGTCCCCTTTCAACGCCAAGATTGACACCTCAGACTGGAACCACTGCTCCAGTTGCGAATATAGCGCGATCGGGTCAAGCCTCTGCCCCTGTGCTGAATGCTTTAGCAGCCCCAGAAATACCAACCACTGTTGCAGTGATGCCTGCCAGTTCAATGGTAACGGTACCACCATTAGCGCCCCGTGAATCAGTACCCACTGCTGCATCTCGCCCCCTGCCACCCAGCCAATCGGGTCAAGCTGAAGCAGGATTAGAAGCAGCTAATGCCCCTTTACCAATCACATTGACTCATCAGCCAACAAGCGTTCGTGTTGCCCCACCCATTCGAGTTGGTACGCCGAGTCTGGGTCTTCCCGGTGGCGTATCACCCGCCATGCAAGCCACACCATCCCTATCTGTGCTGCCAGGTGCCCAGGTACCCCTTGTCAATGTGCCTCCGTTGCAGTCGATCGCACCACCGATCGTGGAACCGACAGCGGGAGCTATAGAGCCGTCCTATACTGCGAGCACCGTTAGGCAAACGTCCTCAGGCTTAAACCCGGCTCCTCTCGTTGCGGTGCCACCGCTGCAACAGCCTGTTACGCCGATTATAACGACACCGATCGTGACCGCACCCGTAGAAACAGCAACCTATGATGCAACGACGATTAAACAGCCCCCTGTCAGTGTGGCAGCGGCACCCGTCGTTGAGTTTGGTCAGCCGTTGCCGCCCACAGCGAAAATAACAGCTAGCAGTCAGCCGTCCAGTAGTTTAGCCAATGCTTCTCAGGGCATTCGTCAAGCCGTTCGACCGATGGCACCCAATGTTTTAATGCCCACTGGTGCCATCCTCAACTTACGCTATCCCGGCAATACAGCGCTCAATTTACGACCCGATGCACCCCAACAGGAAGTACTCGTGCTGCAAACAGAAATCCGAGACACCTTCGGCAACGTTCTGGCACCAGAGGGCAGTCTGGTAACGGGACGGTTTGAAACCACTACAGCAGGCAGTCGTTTTGTGACACAAGCCATTTCGCTACAGGGACGCAACCTTCCGCTGGCAGCACAGTCAGACGCGCTGGATGGTAATCGTAACGTGAAGGACACAAATTTAGTACGAAACTCTGGTATCGGCATTCTGGCAGGTGGTGTGCTGGGCGCGATCGGGGGGGCAGCAGCGGGGGCAGCAGCAACCTTTGTGACAGCTCCTAAGCCTGCGACGATTCAACCCGGTCAGATTGTGCCAGTGCGCCTGACACAAGACTTCCAATAACGCCAAATGCGGATCAGCTCTGGAGCCAACCCGCATTCGCATACTTGCCTTTTAACGTTCTTTCAAGCCGTCATCGCTCAGCATGAAGTCTACGCGATCGACCATCAATTAAAGACCGCTCGTTTCTAGTACTTCTCGTTTTCTGGTTTCGGTGCGCCACTCACTCCTGGTTCATTGAGGAAGAGATTCTTGGCGGCATCATTCTGGTAAACACAATCAATGTGGGGCGATCGCTCCAGCGCATCAGTGAAGCCAAAGGTGTTCATCCGATTCTTACAATCGCGCACCTGATCAGATTTAACCAGCCCTTTTTGTTCTAAAATCGACCAGTTGTTGGTTCGCAGTACGCATCCGGGCTGAGTGGTCGGCTGAGAAACATACACGTTCAGGGGATTCAACGTCACAAAGACACGGGTATCCATCGTAATGGCAGCCGAGCCATACTGGGCGCACAGTTCAGGGTTGGGAGCGCGCAGTTCCAGGTCGTTTAACGTGACGATTTTACCCGCACCAGAGCTTGAAATCGAGCTAAACCCAAGACCAATGCCAATCCCTAAGATAAAGACACCCGCTAGAACCGCCAAAGACGTAGCGTTGAAAATTGAGGCGGCAATCGATTTTCGTTTGGGCGCAGTGTTGGGGGAGGCGAAATCGTCAGAGTCACGATCGTAGTCGCGATCGACGTCACGGTCATAGCTGTAGCCTGAGTTCCTGGTTTTACGTTTCATAGTCGTCTGCCACGGTTTGGAAAGCGCTAGAAAAGTTTGCTTTTCTTTCCCCAGTATGCCGCTAATTTGCAGCGAACGGCACATGAAGGAGCAGTGAGGCTTTCATCCCTTACTTATTTTTGCGCTATGGCGATTACCCAAGACTTCAATGAGGAGACCTCATGCGACAGAGGCTCCTCAACGGTACCTTACAACGGTTTAGTTACCGCCAGTAGTGATGGATTTATTGTGAATACCTGTGTCTGGCGCTTGTCTAAAATGCCATTTGCCATCCGCACCTTTTTCATAGTTAGGCTTGAGCGAGTTCCAGGCAACCTCCATTGCAGCAGCTTCACTCATACCATTCGTCGTGGCACTGTTGAACGCAGCTAGAAAGATCTGCTGGGCACCATCAGTCAAGTCTTCCTGAATCTCACGTGGGAATGCATCAAGTTGCTTAGCCATGAATCTTCTCCTAAAGGGTGTTTATTGTTGAACCCATGCTAAAAGCCCAGTAATTCCGCTTCCTCTTTCTAAGGGCTATACCCTGATAAATAGTGACAGTGATCGGACAAACATCAGGTGCTTGAGACTGGACTACTACCCACAGTTACTCTGCCGTTTACAACGGGATGGAGTCCGATCGACGTGCTTCTCCTAACCACTCCTGCCGATCGCCGCCTCACTGATCTCGCTGTCAAACGCCGTCAAGATGCCACAATAAGGTGAACATACCGTTACATGCAGCTAAATTAAGCCTGTGAGCCTTCAATCTCCTTTATCGCTCGGTAAGCCTTCGCCAAACTCCACCATGCAGACTCTCTGGAGTGACTGCCTGACTGTCTTTTGGGGCGATTGGCTGGATCTCCGCGTGCGCCTCGTGCAGGTCATTGCATCGGGGCTAGTGTCGCCGTTGATCTACATTATTGGCTTTGGGTTAGGGCTGGGAAGCGCGATGGATTCTGCCATGAAGCCTTCAGCAGGTGCTAACTATTTGCAGTTTATTCTGCCAGGAATGGTCGCTTTGTCATCAATGGTAATCAGTTTCGGTGGCACAACGTTTTCCATTTGCGGCGATCGCCTCTTCACCAAAACCTTTGAGGAAATGCTGTTGATGCCAGTGCATCCGCTGGCGTTGCATGTGGGCAAAATGATGGCGGGCATTGTACGAGGAATGTTGACTGCTGGTTCGGTCATTCTGGTGGCGATCGTCTGCACGGGTAAGGTGTGGAGTTTTCTCAATCCGCTGTTTCTGCTGGTGCTGGTGCTGAATTGTGCCGTTTTTTCGGCGCTAGGTGTGATCGTGGGTTTGAATGTTAAGTCGCTGGAAAGCGTGGGGATCTACAACAACTTTGTCATTGTGCCCATGTCGTTTTTAGGGGCGACCTTTTTTGACCCCACTACACTCCCGATCGCGCTCAAGTGTGTGGTTTATCTTCTACCCCTTACCTATACCAGCATTGGGCTTCGTGCAGCCGCCTATCTACCGCTGGCACAGTTTCCCTGGTATGTTCTTCCCATTCTGTTGATAGCAGCGATCGTGTTATCCGCGATCGGGGCACGTCAGTTTTCGCATCAGCAAGATTAAGCACCGTGAGCGCATTACGGCAGCAGTCCGGCGCAAGGGGAAATGGCTGAGTAAACGAGTAAACGTTGGCAAGATCTTGCTCAGTAACTTTCTTGGTCAGTAACTCAGTAGTGTTCTTGGTTAATAGCAGAGAGAAGCCAGAAGTTAGCACGTGACAGATCTGCTAAGTTCTGGCTCCTGGCTCGCATTCAAGGAGAGAGCAGACGCTTGGCATCGCGTTTATCTACTTGATAGAAACGACCCACCAGCAATGGCTTAATGCGCTGCCTTTGACATTGGTTTCAATTGAGCACACGTAGCAAAGTGCGTTACGGTTCTCTGAATCGGCAACTGCCCCTCACACGTCCATGAATTAAACGGTTGATCAGCAAATTTAGCCGTTTGGCTAACTCGCATCATCGCAACAGGAAACGAGGCAGCAAAGGCAGCAAGAATTGCCACCCAACCCCAGACATATGTGTGCAGCTTGATAGTGAAGTGAGTCATTGGAGATCTTCTTTATTGCAGCGGAAGGTAAGGAAACAACTTTATTGCAGTGGAAGGTAAGGAAACAACGGATGCCACGACATTACCGTTGCTAGTGTGAATAAGCTGAACATCCAGAAGAACAGTGTTCTTGGTTTAATCTGCCTGTTTTTCAACATTGGGTAAAGGATGGTCAGGCTCACCAGCCAACCGATGAGCAGCATCGTTTCTTTGCCTGCATAGCTACCAATGTTGCCCCACATAGGATCAGCACTGACACTACCGGGCAACCAACTGCCTAAGGTGCGTAAAGCGGCTTCACGAGCTTTTGACGTATCTGCAAGATGGTGTGCGACCATCATGACCACAGCACCGATCCCACCACTAATGAGAAAGGCGGCAGCAGGACCCGACGTAGTTGGTGGATGCTGTGATCCTCTGGAGAGAGTTTGAGGAAAGAGCTTTAACCGATGCCAAAGTTGACTGTAAAGCGGCAATGGCTTCACGAGTAGATGCGGTGCGCGTTGAGTCATCATGCCTGTTCCTTAATGCAAAAACCATTACAGAGCGTGAGTTTATAGAGCATGGATTTTGGCAATACCTAAACCCGTCACAAACCCACCCATGGCAAAAAACATCATTGCCATCAAACCGATGCAGGTTGCAGCCAAAACGGGGCGGTTTTGTCTCTCCAAAATGGAATTGCCATATTTCCATAGGATCCAGGTACACGCGACGCCCAAGGGCAACGTAAACAGCACGCTGAATTCGTGATACTCCATCAACACGTATTGCGTTAACGGCGAATTTTCTTTGAGCCAAGCCCGTGCTCCGCCATAGTTTATGTCAGCCCGATAACGCATATAGGCAAGGTTCCCGGTGGCAATGCCCAGTGCTGTGATCACTGTTGACCAAAAGGTTAGCGATCGCATTTGAGGCAAAACTTTGGCAGAGCCTCGTAGTAAGGGAAAGGCAAGATGCCCTGCATACGCGACAACAACAGTTGTAAGCATCGCTCCCACACCGTGAATTAATCCGAGCGATCGCTGCCACGGACTCGGATGTAGCAAATTTACAAAAGGCAGAAACAGAAACAGCCCCGCTGAGAGGATGGCTAAGCCATAAACGCTGACGGTAGCCATTTCTAATGGTTTTGGAAATCGACCTGAGCTTGATTCTGATACAAGTGGCTCAACGTCTGCTTGGTGCATCAAAATACTCCAGATGAACGAACTGTAAACTAGCTACCCGTAACCTTTTAAGAGAGGAGGCACTTTCTAATCAAGAGCAGCCCCAACTCCTGCTGAGCTTGGTGCAGCAGTGCATAGAGCAACACTCACAGCAGGAGCGCAGTTCTCTTAAACTCGCTACTGAATGGCAAAGAGCTTATTGATAACTATTATCATCAAAAAGGTATGGAATGATAGATTATCAAAAACTCTTTTCAATAAGCAGTGGCAAATCAGCCTAAGTTATCGCTGAGTTCTGTCAAGCGATCGCGCTTTTTGAGCTGAAGCACCGCACTTACCGCCCAGCAAGCCACAGCGCACGACTGAGGACTCGTATAGCCGCAACGATTCTTGGATATTTTCCCTGGTAAAAACTATTTTTTTGCCCGCGATCGAGCACAACAGTTCTCGCGTCGGCGAGGTTGGGCATGGTAGTCGCATCCCGTTACAGCAGCCGTTGGACGCCACCGAGCAGGAGTTGGATAAACAAATATGCCAACAAACCTTACATTTGCAATAAAATGTTTGCAATAAAAACTTGTGTTACTCAGCTCAAACAGGATTGCTCGATCGCGCCAACAATCGAACAATTCCTGCAAGGCAGACTTAGATACTCATAGCTGTTTTTACTTGGGTTAGAAACTCTTCCTCAAGCTTGACCAAACCATCGGCGGACAAAAGCGTCTCAATGTCGGCAGTCGCTCTTCGCTTGAATTCGTCACTTCCCAAGCGCTTACTGATGTCCTGAATTAGCTCCTTCATCTTCTGAGGATCGTTCTTCACAGCTCTGATTTTTGGGATCGTTCTTTGTAAATAGCCATTAAATGAGATGCCAGACTCCCATTGCAATTGCGTGGATTCATGCTCAATAAAATCTTGTTCAGCCAGTGACACTAGTCCATCTGAGTACATTCCCAAGAGACACAAATCTACAAGCGCCTCTCTTTGAGTTTGGTTAGACTCACTAGAATGTAAGTCTAATAATTTCTGGAAAAAAGCTTGCATGGTTTCCTCCTAAGGTTTTAATAGTAGTCTCAACTTCGCAATTACTGGATACACCTACCCACGGCACCATTCCATATTTGAGCTGTTGCTAAAGGATGTTAAACCAGGTAATGCAAGACTGAATACTACCATTCAACCTGCTGAAGCTGTTCCTATTTAGATCTAATGGACGAGCCGTGAAGTGAGCCGCCATAGCGAATGAAACTCCTGCAAAGTATGTAGCTTGGCTTGATATGCACTGCCAATGAACATCGCTTCGTTTACTGTTTTGCATAAATTACTAGACGCTAACAATACAACAACTGATGACGGCTCTAGACAGTAGGACTGACGGTAGTCGTTGGGGATGCTGCCGCTAACTGCACCACGATCGGTGAATCGGTTACAGCTAACGCTAGCTTTGTTGGAAGCGCATACGTTGTCCCCGGTAGCTTAGAGGTGCTGGGTAAGTAAGTCACAGCTTGTGCTAGCGGCGTCTTAAAGTCCAACGTGACAGTTTGGCTCACGGCTTGAGCGGCACTAGGCACTTCGAGCCAGAGTACAAGGTAGAAGTCGCCATTACTTTTTTGCAGTAGCGTATGGTGTAGATTTTGCGTCTCACCGCTGAACGCATAGTTGAGTGCCCCCAGGTTTGGCGTTGCGATCGGCAGTGTCTGAATAACATTATTAGTCTGAGCAGTATCAAGTTGTGGTGCAGGTTCGCTCAACACGCTAATTAGGTTCTTTAGGGCATTGTAGGCAGGTTTAGGCGACCCATCACTGCGGAGCAGCCCAAAGTTGGACTCAGCATCATTCGGGTTGGCTTTCTGGTCAATCAACTCGTAGGAGAAGGTGCGGAAGGTACCCTGATCAAAGCTTTCCAGGAAGAGGCGCGGAATGTAGCTGCCCTGCACAGTTTCAGATACGGGTCGATCGGATTTTGCACTACCTGTCGAGTAGCCAACTTCTGTTGCAATCATCGGTTTATTGCCAAACGCCTGCGATCGCAGCGCATAATCCCTGGCAAGGCTGCCATCACCCGGATTTTGCGGATTGTTGTACGGGTGGAAATTGCCATAATCGACCCATTGGCTCAGGTCTCCGATCGCGCTGCTAGAGGTCGGAAAGACCAGAGATGGACCAATCACAGGAACGGCTGCTGTTAGTGGATCTGCTTTGAGGGTTGTGTAAGTATCGCGGGTAAAATCACGCAGATAGGTAAGCCAATCATTGCCCGTCAGGAGTTGCCCATTGCGGGTGTAGTCAAACAACTGATGAAAAAGGTCAAATTCGTTCAAGATTTCTACTGCCTCGACACCATCGGGTACGAGGTTTTTGACAAAATCATGCACCGTGTAACCCGGAGCCTTCGTGCCGTAAGAGGCATCGGGAGCAACACCAATATTGGGATCAATGACCAGCGTTGACTTAATGCCCAACCGACCCAGTTCGTTGATGCGCTGCGCCCAGGTTGGGTCAGTGCCGCCATCGCGAATGTGATGAATGCCCAACTCTTGTAAGCGCTGTTTGATCAGCGAGTAATCGCCGTACGCTGTATCGTAATAACGCAAATGAGTGTTGATGCCGATCGAGTCTACAAAGGCACTGGCGCGTTTAGCTGGCTCGCCCGTTTGCAATGCGAGGGGCACAATACCCTGAAAAAGCTGGCTGGCTGGAATAATTTCCTTCGTTTGAGTGGGGCTAGACCACAGTAGTTGAGCCGTAGCACCCCCAGTGTGGTCGTAGTATTCGAGCTTTAGATCGTAAGCTTGCCCTGCCTTGAGCGCGATCGTGCCACTATCTTCTGTAAGGGCGTGGTCAACCCAGTGATCAATCAGTAAGGTGCCGTTAACCCATAAGCGAACCCCATCATCAGACCGGGTGTAAAACGTATAGGTTTCAGCATACTTAGGCTGCACCGCTCCCGTCCAACGAACGGCGAAGTTATCGGCTGGCACAATCGAGTTGGGTGCGCTGGTACCCCAGGCGAAATCTACTGTTGGATCAATTTCAGTCCACTTCAGGTTAGTGAAGCTTTTACCCTGGTAGTACTGCGCCCGCAAACCATTTTGGCTGAGCGGTGAAGGCGGCGGACTGGCGATCGGTGGGGCGGCAACAGGTGGTGGAGTAACGATGTTGCTAGTAGTCGGACTTGGCGCTTCATGGCTGGCGGCAGACAACCCACGGTTGGAGTTCAGCGCGGGGAAAATAATTGGCTTTGGAGTGGCGATCGTGCTCAAGTCGAGGCTACCTGCAAAGGCAGCAACATTCAAATCTGACACTGGTATTTTCCCTGATAACGAATTTTACGATGGTCATTGTTAGTCAGCATCCTGCATCGATCGCCTTTGCATTAGCAACGGTAGGCAAACTGTCACTAGAGGCAAACGTCATTGAGATGCATTAACTGCGACTATGATCATGAGCTATGACTACAGAAGTCGCTTCGATAGGGAACACACATATGGGAGAAGAATCTGCAAAGAGAGCCTGACTAAACAACTGCCGGAGACGATTTTTCAAGAATATTAAGCCCTAAAGCAAAGAAATTGCTTCAATACCAACAAAACTCGCAACTAAAGGTTTTTAGCACGAGTTTGAGCAGATCTCAACCCTGGGTGTTTATTGCTACATGTTCAGCAAAGACCTGCTGAAGTTTAATGATTTTACGTTCGATAATATATAGAAACTACTTACCCTCTAAAGGCGGCAATAATTTGGGCAATAATTTGGCAAAACTTAGGATTAGCAAGTAAGGATGCCAGTTTTTTGCTCATAAAAAGAGTATGGAAAAATCCAAATGACCGCTGGTAGTAAGCACATAGAAACGAAATCTACGCTTCAGAGACCTAGAATCTATGCCCACAATTCAATAGGACTTACACAAAAATCCTTAACTTCTGCTGGAAGCTTTGCGTTACAACCTAACCTTGTCATAGAAGTTGGGGAGCTAAAACTTTATGCGTAAGTCCTGTTTAGAATTTAGGGTTTTAATCTGCTTGTTTTGATCTCTAAGCAGATCAAAACAAGCGCCTACTAAATCAATGCACTGGGATTGCCGATCGGTTTAGTCACCAAAACTGAGAAAGTATAGAATCTACAGCTCTAGCTTTCTCTGCGCTGGTGCCATTACCAATGAGAAATATCAATGAGCAAGCTTCGCTAATTCGGTATACACGCTCAGTGTTTCTTCATTCACTCGTGTCACATGAAGCCAATCCAGGTTTTGTTGCGATCGACATTTCCATTCGTTCAACAAAGAAGGCTCTTTTAAGAATTGTGTTAGTGCCACCGCTAGAGCATTGGGATTTGCCGCTGGTACTAGAAGCCCCGCCTTGCCGCCATCCAGCGCTTCGGGAATGCCATCCACATTGCTCGCTACAATCGCGCAGCCTGCCTCCCGTGCTTCTGACAGCACCAACCCAAACGGTTCGCGTCGAGATGCCAGCACAAAAATATCAGTAGCGTGTAGATAGCGCTGCGGATCAGGTTGGTAGCCTTCAAAATAAATACGGTCTGCGATCGCGGTGCGGTGCGCTTGCGCTTCAAACTGAGCACGATCGGGACCGTCGCCAATCAAATATAAGTGCGCTGTGGGAAATGCCGTGGCAATTTGTTCAAAGGCAGCGATCAAATCGGCAATGCCCTTGCGGTGGTACATACCAGCAACCGTGGCGATCGAGGGGTGGTGCAAAACCATCGGTGATAACGTCGATCGCCGTTCACGCGGACTACCCAGCGTGCCATTGCAAACTACCCGCAGCTTGGATGGGGGAATGCCCCGTTGCATCATCGCCTGGGCGACTGCCTGACTCACCGCAATTACCCGATCGGCGACTCCCATCAAAATGGCGCTGCGCTGAAACTCGTTGTGTACGGTAGACACTAACCCATAGCGCGATCGCCCACGCAATGCCCACGCCAACATAACGCCAGTCATCATGTGAGCATGAACCAGATCTGGCTGAAAGGTCTCCACCAGCGATCGGTACTGTCTGGCAGCGTTGACCAGGTTAAGCGGGTGACGACGCTGATCCAGCAAGACATGGGTTGCCCCGTACTGCTGAAGCAGGTGCTCGTACTCACCGCCTGCGGAAGCGACGCTGACCGTATTGCCTGCCTGTGCTTGCAAACACGCCAGATCAACGGCAACATTAACAATGCCATTGCCAATTTCCTGAAGATGATTGAGGATGTGCAGAATTCGCATAGTATCTAACCCGCACGGAGAGCGCTTTGGGGCGTGAGACGCGACAGCACATCGATGTATTGCTCGGTGGCGCGATCGAGGGAAAAAGCCTGGGCACGTTGACGGAGAATGTCAGGCGCGATCGGGTGATCGATCGCTGTGAGAATGCCCTTCGCCAATGCCGCTGCATCACTCACTGGAACCAGTGTGCCGTATTTGCCATCCTCCAGAATTTCGGCAGGCCCGCTAGGGCAATTAGTAGAAACGATCGAGGTTCCGGCTGCCATTGCTTCTGCCACCACATTGCCAAAGCCCTCAAAAATGGAGGACAGTGCAAACACGCTGGCGTGTGCCATATAAGCGTAGGGATTCTCGGCAAAGCCAGGTAACGCGACATCATCCTGCAAGCCAAGTGCCTGAATTTGGGCTTCGAGCTTTGCCCGATCTTCCCCTTCACCCAAAATCATCAGTCGAGCGGGACGCTGCTGCCGCACCAACGCAAACGCCTGCACCAGGTTGGGGAAATCCTTCTGGCTCACCAGTCGTCCCACACCCAGAATGACGGGCGGCATTCCCGATGCAAACCAGGGATGGTCAACGGGCTGCTGCATTTTGGCTAACACAGCGGGGGTAACGACCGGGTTATAAATCACCTGAATCGTCTTCGCTGGAATCCCCGTCATCTGTGCTACGTCGTCTGCCACACCTCTCGATGCGGCAACGATCGCGTCTGCCCACGGGTAAAACCAGCGCACCAGTCGCGGTCTGATCCGACCCATCGTGTGTGGCTGATGATCACGAAACTGCTGCGAAAGATAGGTCTGCACACACATCACAATCCGGGTTGGTGTGCCTGCCAAGCGCTGTGCCCATGTTGCCGAACTGAGAATATCCAGCGCCGAAAACAGTACCGTTGGCTGTTCTCGCTGTAGGTAGCGCCGTAGCGCCAGCGTTTTAGAGACGAGCAGGGGCGATCGAGCGTTCAGATCCACAATCCGAATCGAGGACGGCACTGTATCTAAATACGCGCCTTTGGTTTCTGCCAGCACCAGATCAGTTTTGAACCCGCGATCGGCAAAGCCCTGCGCCAGATGCAGCATGGCTCGTTCGGCACCGCCACCTTCTAAGGCAGGGAGAAAGACGCTGATGGATGTGGTAGAGGGGGAGGTGTTCATAAATAGGAATGAGGGATGAAAGATAAAAACTTTGAGTTTTGAGTGAGTGTTGGCTGCTGATAGCTGACTGCTGAAAGCTGAATGCTGAATGCTGAGGGCTGCTTATTTCGCTTGATGTGAGTTGGGGCGTTTCTCGCTAACAATGAATGACAGCTTGCAAGAGTTGATCAATTTGTTGCTGGATGTGGCTCAGGTTGAAGCGTTGGGTGGCGCTGGTCTGAGCGGTTTGGGCGATCGCGTTTGTGGTTTCAGCGTGAGTGCGGCAGTCGGCGATCGCGGTTGCCAGTGCTTGGGGATCTCCTGGTGGCACGAGCCAACC
>JBBSHC010000016.1:0-13487 GCA_038253425.1 Leptolyngbyales cyanobacterium
ACTGGCAGTTGATTGTCGGTATTATGCTGCTGGTCGTTGTCTTGTTCTTACCAGATGGGCTGATGGGTTTGTTGCCCAAGCAATTCAAGCTAGCAGAGCAAACCAGCCTGTTACCCGCACCAAGCTCTAGTTCTACGTCGGGGTTTGTGCAGGCGCAAGTGTTTGATTGGTTTACCCCATTGCGGCGAGTCATACGATCAGTGCATCGATCGCGCAAGGGGCGTCCCAGGTTGAAATAAGCGTGATTCAGCGATGCTTGGTGAAGCGCTTTTCTCAGAGCCTATTCAAAGCGCTATTTAGGTCACAGAATAGCGCTGGCAAGAAATGTTAGGTTGCGTTAACAAACTCGAACACAGCAAGGCTAAGTCTATGGATACACTTCTGTCTACCAGCAATTCCAAGGTAGAAACCCTTGAAGCGATTTTGTCTGTGAGAGATGTAAGGGTTGTATTCTCAGGCTTTCAGGCAATCAAAGGGGTCAGTTTGGACGTTGGCGATCGGGAAATTGTCACCATCATTGGACCCAATGGTGCAGGCAAAAGTACGCTGCTGGATGCGATCGTGGGCAAATCGCCTGTTGCTTCTGGGCATATCTATTATCAGGGGCACGACATCACGAACAAAAGCCCCCACGCGATCGCTCACATGGGCATCGGGCGCAAGTTTCAAAACCCCAACGTCTACAACGACCTGACCGTTTTTGAGAACATTCTACTGGCGCTCAAAGGGTCGCATGGTGTGTTTGCATCCATTAAAACAAAGCTCACCACCGTCAAGAAAGCCAAGATTGAAGGGGTTCTAGAGCGCATTGGCTTGTTAGACAAAGCGTTTACCAAAGTTTCATCCCTCTCTCACGGGCAAAAACAATGGATCGAAATCGGCATGGTGCTGGCTCAAGATCCAACCGTGGTGCTGCTAGATGAACCAACGGCTGGAATGACCCCCGATGAAACCCACGCAACGGGTGAGATCATCAAAACGCTCGCGAACCAGCACGCCGTTGTGGTCATTGAACACGACATGGAGTTTGTGAAGCAGATTGCCCAACGCATTGTGGTCTTGCATCAAGGCGAAAAACTGACCGAAGGCTCCGTCCAGGACGTACAAAATAATCCCAAAGTTATTGAGGTGTATTTAGGTCGTGAACGAATCGATGCCGCTGCTTAATCTATCGGATGTCACCGTTTCTTACGGTCAAACGCCTGTTTTATTCAACGTCGATATGGCAGTTGAAAAGGGCGAAATTGCCTGCATCTTGGGTCGTAATGGTGTAGGCAAAACCACGCTCCTACGAAGTGTGATTGGTCTTAATAAAGTGATGTCTGGCAGTATTGTTTTTGATGCCGACGAAATCACCAAAACACCAACCTATCTCCGTGCACGGTATGGTATTTCGTTTATTCCCCAGGGGCGCGAGATTATTCCCTATTTGTCGGTGCTGGATAACCTGAAACTGGGCATGACGGCAGCGAAGCAGAAATACAAGAAGATTCCAGACGAGATTTTTGAGTTTTTTCCCATGCTCAAACAACACCTGAAGCGTCAGGGCGGCCTGTTGAGCGGAGGGCAGCAACAGCAGTTAGCGATCGCTCGTGGGCTTTTGAGCAACCCCAAAATCATGTTATTGGATGAACCCACCGAGGGCATTCAGCCATCGATCGTGCAGGAAATTGAAGAGACTCTCAAGCGCATTAACCGCGAAAAAGGCATTACGGTCGTTGTGGTTGAGCAAAAAATTGATTTCGCACGTCAGCTTGCCCAGAAGTTTTTCATTATGGAAAAAGGCTCGATCGTCGCAAAGGGAAACACCACTGATCTGACCGATGCACTCGTTCACAAATATCTTGCGGTCTAGCTAGCAGGCTGTCTATGAGTAGCTGCTGTGCGGTCTGGCTGCCAGCTTTGCGATCGTTTAAAAGCGCTTGACCACTCTTTGGTGCTGCTCTTGCGATCGTGCTAACGAAGGTGATGGTATTTGTCGTCGATCGTGATCGGTCACAAGGTCGCTTAGGATCGTGGCTTAATTAATCTGAAACATTTCCCTTCTGTAGTAGGAGGGACGTTCCATGGAACGTCCCTACAGAAAGAATTGCACCTTATTAAATACGTGTTCCTTAGTTAAGGATGGAACCTCTTCTTATGGTTGACTACGAAATTTTTGACCTTGGTGACTTTTCTCTGCAACGTGGCGCGACTCTCCGTGATGCCAAACTGGCATACAAGACATACGGCACTCTCAACGCAGACAAAAGCAACGTCATTGTCTACCCCACCTGGTATTCTGGGCAACACTACGACAACGAATGGCTGATTGGTGAGGGCATGGCGCTCGACCCAAAAACCTATTTCATTATCATTCCTAACATGCTGGGAAATGGGCTTTCCACATCGCCCAGCAACAACCCACAGCCCTACAACAAAAGCCGCTTCCCCAACGTTACCTTCTACGACAACGTGCGCGCACAGCACAAACTGGTCACTGAAAAATTTGGGATTGAGAAAATTGCTCTTGTTACAGGTTGGTCAATGGGTGCCGGACAAACCTATCAGTGGGGCATCAGCTATCCAGAGATGGTAGAGCGCCTGTTTCCCTTCTGTGGCTCGGCGAAAACCAGCCTTCACAACATTGTGTTTTTGGAAGGTGTGAAAGCGGCACTGCAAGCGGATGCTGCTTGGAACGGGGGCTGGTATGAAACTCCTCCCACTACAGGACTTCGCGCTGTGGGACGCGTTTATGCAGGCTGGGGACTGTCGCAGGCGTTTTACCGCGAAAAGGTGCATCTCCAAATGGGCTACTCGTCTCTGGAAGACTTTCTGGTGGCGTTTTGGGAAGGCTTTTTTCTCAAGAAGGATGCTAACAATCTGCTGACTATGCTGTGGACGTGGCAGAACGGGGATATTAGTCAAACTCCGGGTTTTAACGGCGACTTTGAGAAAGCGTTGGGAGCAATTAAGGCAAAGACGATCGTCATGCCCGCTGAAATGGATCTCTACTTCCCCCCTAAAGACAATGAGTATGAAGTGAAGTACATGCCTAAGGCTGAACTTCGCGTGATTAAGTCGGTGTGGGGTCACTTTGCAGGTGGCGGGATGAATGATGTTGATACCAAGTTTATTGACGACAGTCTCAAAGAGTTGTTAGCCAGCTAAGTGGTGCGATCGCAGCGATCGCACGCGTAACCGCCGAGGACTCTTTCTGCCCAGCTTAAGGCGCACACTGACGCACTACAGCAGGAAGGCATGACTATGACTAGAGCTTGGGCGGTTTGCTTCCTTCCAAATGCCGCTGGAGTCGCTTCAAGGTCTGATACATTTCTGGTAAGCGGCTGTAGATCGCGGAAGACTTGAGATAAATTTTGTGATCAACCGCTGGGTAGCCAGAAACAATTTGCCCTGCGTCTACGTTGCCGTGCACCCCCGTTTTTGAAGTGGCGATCGCGCCAGCACCGATCTTGGCATTGTTCGCAGCACCGACTTGCCCTGCCAAAATGGCTCGATCGCCTACTTCGACCCCACCTGCTAGACCCACTTGAGCGGCGATCGCGCACCCCTGACCGATCTGACAACCATGACCAATGTGAACGAGGTTATCCAGCTTGGTATGGCGTCCGATGCGGGTGTCGCCAACGGCTGGGCGATCGACAGTGGAGTTGCAGCCCACTTCTACGCCGTCTTCTAGCACTACATAGCCCGACTGCTCCATCTTGTACCAGCCTTCACGGGTGGGGACAAACCCAAAGCCTTCGGAACCAATGACGGCTCCTGCATGAATGACGCAAGCAGCACCAATTTGAGTCCGTTCATGGATGACGCAGTTGGCATGAAGGACGGTACGATCGCCAACCTGTGCGCCGGGATAAACGACCACGTTGGGGTGAATGCAAACGTAATCGCCAATAGTGACGCCTGCTTGAATGACCACATGCGCCCCGATCGCCACCGCTTGACCAATGTGCGCGGTTGGATCAATCACCGCACTGGGATGGATCGATGGCGCAGGCTGAAACGGTTGGTAAAACAGCGCGATCGCCTGGGCAAACATAAGGCGCGGTTCGGGCGCTTCTACCCAGGCAATGCCGCGATCGCTTGCTTCTGCTTGAAGGGCAGCATCATTTGGCAAAATCAAGGCACGGGCAGCGGTTGTTTTCACCTGCGCGGCAAATTTTGCGCCCTCAATGTAGCTGATTTGGCTGGGTGTGGCTGCATCTACGGCTGCGATCCCGGTCACCTCCAGATCTTCGCTTGCTTGAGAAACCAGCGATCGACCGCTGATTGCACCCATTTTTTCTACCAGTTCACTAAATTTCATTGTGTCCCCGCTGATCGTTGCGCGTCACCGCTTCCTACCGTACCAAAAAGGCAGCACACTCCACATGGGGCGTCTGAGGAAAGAAATCAGCCGGCTGCACACGCGTTAAGCGGTAGCGATCGTGCTGGCAGAGTAGCTTTAAGTCACGGGCAAGGGTAGCAGGGTTACAACTCACATAGACAATACGATCGGGTTCCAGTTGAGTGAGCGCTGCAATCACCGCCGGATCACAGCCTCGACGAGGTGGATCCACCAGCACAATATCTGGTTTCACCTCCAGCGTAGGCAGCAGCGTTTCGACCGCGCCTTCGAGAAAAGTGACATTCTCCAAATGGTTGAGGCTGGCGCTTAAACGAGCTTGCTCAACGGCTTCGGGTTGCACTTCTAGCCCGATCGCCTGTTGCACTCGCTGCGCTAACGGCAGGGTGAAGGTGCCAATGCCACAGTATGCATCCAGCAGGGTTTCATTGCCTTGTAGCTGCAATTCGTCCGTAATGCTTTGTAAAAGTAACTCTGCCTGCTCGGTGTGAATTTGAAAAAACGTGTCGGGTCGGAGTTGGAATGTGAGTCCAGCAAAGTGTTCTTGCAGGTAAGGCTGCCCCGCGATGCAAACCGTTTCACGTCCAAAGATGGCGTTTGTGCGATCGGGGTTGATGTTTAACGCGACCCCTACCAAATTGGGATAACGGCTTAACCATGCCTCTGCCTGCTCCTCCAGTCCAGCCAGGTGCGCGTCTTTGACCACCAGTGTCAGCAGCATCTCACCCGTCCGCCGACCAATACGGAGTGCCAGGTGACGCACTTTGCCCCGATGAAATTCCTCATCGTAGATACCCCAGCCGCGATCGTATAAATCCTGCTTGACCTCTGCCAGCAAGGGATTGAGCCGCACATCCTGAATCGGGCACTGGTTTAAGTTAACGATATGATGGCTGCCCTTCTGGTAATAGCCTGCCTGAATTTGTCCCGTTTGCGATCGCGCCAGGGGATAGGTCGCTTTATTGCGGTAGCCCAGATCGGCAACAGCCGCCAAAATGGGATCTACCGTTGGCTGCTTAAACCCACCAATGCGCTCCAGCGCCTGCACAACCTGATTATGTTTGGCTTGAAGCTGATAAGCATAGTCCACATGCTGCCACTGGCACCCCCCACATTTATCCGCCACAATGCAGCGGGGGCGAATACGATGAGGCGATACGTCTAGCAGTTGGTGCAGTTTGCCATGAGCATATTTGGGTTTAACGCGCACCAGGCGAACTTGAGCGCGATCACCCGTGACCGTATCTGGCACAAAGACAACGCGTTGACCCAGGCGACCAACCCCATCGCCGCTGTCGCTCAAATCAGTAATGGTTACTTCAACAATTTGTCCCTGTTGCCATTGGTTCTCTATGGGTTCGGTGATGCTATCGTCTGACGGTAAGGGAGTTATGGACACCGGAACCTCATTCTAAAAAGGGCGTTCTGTTCCACCTATCCTATCAACCCAACTGTCTGAACGATGAAGGTCAAGCTTAAATCTCTGCTACTGGCAAGCGCTATCTTTTTAACTACTATCTCTACTGCCGGGTACTACTATGTCTTTGTTGAGGGTACGCCGCAGTTAGATGTTTTTCAGCCAGAAGAACAGACAGAGCTTAGCTTTGAAGTCAAAACATTCGCCAGTAAGGCAATGGGAGCCGATCGACAATATGGCGTTGTGCTGCCTCCAGGCTATACGCGCAACCTTAAACGACGGTATCCCGTCATTGTGCTGTTGCACGGTGGACATGGCACTGCCCGTGATTATGAAGACAAGGCAGCGTTATCCTCAGTGCTGCATGAGCTGTATGTCAAACGACGGCTCCCCCCATCCATCGTCATTACGCCCGATGGTAATGATCAGCGGGGTACCAGCCCCTTTTGGGATCCAGATTACTTCGATGGACCGAATGGTAAGGTGGCAACTTTGATCGGCACTGAGCTTGTGCAGGTGATTAAGTCACGCTATCGCACGCTGAATCAGCCGCAGTTTTGGGCAATGGGTGGGCTTTCATCCGGTGGATGGGGGGCATTGAATATTGGTTTGCGCCATGTGAATCAGTTCCATATCTTCTTTAGTCATACGGGTTACTTCACTAGCAAGACTGGGTTAGAAAATAGCCCGCAAGCTTTCATTGAGCAACTTCCGGTTGATACGCGTAAGCGACTGCATATTTACCTGGATGCAGGTGAAAGCGACGAACAATACCTGGATGCAACGAAACAATTTCATCAAACGCTCGATCGCCTTGGCATTGCCAACGTCTTCCATGTTTTTCCGGGTGGGCACGGCATTGTTGGGCAAGATGTTGGCTGGAATTATTGGCACAAGCACCTGACCGATTCCCTCAGCTTTGTTGGCAAGCAGTTTGCGATCGCTCTTGCAGTTAAACGTTACCCGCGCCTGCTCAGGCACTTTCACATTGGGGCACAGGCTCCTGCTCCAAAAGGGTCAGTATTGAGTGCTGAACGAGAATAAGCGAGAGCAAGGCTGTGCCAGCAATCGTTAGACACTTAAAGTTGTCAGCTTAAAGTTAGAATGTCCGGCGCTAAGAGCCAGAATGAAGGCAACACGCAAAATGTGCCACTGATCCACTCACTTACCCCGTGCTACTTTCTCATGAATCGCCACAAGCACTTGACGCCAATAGGCTATGGCAGCCAGCTCAGACATAAAACTCAAATCGCTTTGTGGATCGTCGCTCTGCTGACGGGCTTGGTTGGTCTAGTCAATTTGGTGTCTGCTGTCACTCCCAGCCTGCCCGAACGACGCGCCTTTTTAGAGCTGTTTTTTCCCTTTACGGTGCGAGCGGGTGGACGCATATCAGCGGCTTCGGCAGGTTTTGTGCTGTTAATGCTGGCAACACACTTGCTCCGACGAAAGCGGGTTGCCTGGGGGCTAACGGTAGGGCTGCTGGTGTTGTCGATCGCCAGTCACTTGATTAAAGGTCTGGACTACGAAGAGAGTATGCTGGCAGGGATTTTGCTGATTCAGCTTCTGTTGATGCGGCGGGTCTTCACTGCGCGATCGGATCGCCCCTCGATCGCACAGGGTATTCGAGCCTTGTTCGGGGCTTTAGCGTTTACGCTTGCCTATGGCACCGTCGGCTTTTACATTCTGGATGGCTATTTCAAAATCAACGGCTATCGCGTCAACTTCAGCCTCACTCAGTCCATTCTGCAAACGCTGGCGATGTTTTTTACCAGCGACAATGCTGGTTTAGAACCAACCAACCGTTACGCTGACTTTTTTGCCAACTCCATTTATGCGGTTGGCTTCATCACCCTGATATTTGCCCTCTTTATGCTGCTGCGCCCAGTGCTGTTACGCGGTGATCCTGCCAATGCGGCGGAGCGTTACCGCGCCCGCAAACTGATTGACCAGTATGGGCAGTCTTCGCTGGCACGGTTAGCACTGCTGAAGGATAAAGCCTACTATTTCAGCCCTTCTGGCAAGAGTGTGGTGGCATATGTGGCAAAGGGACGCGCCGCGATCGCTCTGGGTGATCCCATTGGACCGCCGGACGATCGACAGGAGGCTGTGGTTGGCTTTGGGCAGTTCTGCGATCGCAACGATTGGTTCCCAGTCTTCTATGAAGCCGCTCCCGACCAACTACCGCTTTATGACGCGCTCGGCTTTCGACGGGTGCAGATTGGCGAAGAAGCCGTTATTGATCTCAAAACATTTAACCTTAAGGGCAAAGCAAACCAAAACCTCCGCACTGCCATTAACCGTCTCACTAAAACGGGGCACAGCCTTAAAGTCTTTGAACCACCCATTAGCGAAGCCTTGATTCAACGCCTCAAGCCTGTTAGTGATGAGTGGCTGCAAAGCAAAAATGGAGCCGAAAAGCGCTTCTCGATCGGCTGGTTTGACCCTGACTACCTGCGCGACTGCTACATCGCTATCATCTACGATGCCCACGGCGAAATTATCGCGTTCTCTAACCTGCTTAATGGGTACAACCGCTTGGAAGTCACCGTTGATCTCATGCGACACCGCCAAAACGTCGAGAAAGGCACAATGGAATTTCTGTTTGCCTCGGTAATCCAGCACTTTCAGCAGATGGATTACGACAGCTTCAACTTTAGTTTGTCTCCGCTGGCAGGCGTAGGCGATACGCCCGATGCCCAACGGGTAGAAAAGGGCTTGCACTACTTCTTTGAACACCTGAACCAGTTCTACAACTTCAAAGGGCTGCACCAGTTCAAAGAAAAGTTTCAGCCTCGTTGGGAACCGCGCTATCTCATTTACCCCAGTATCACTACGCTACCGGATATTGCAGTCGGGCTGGTGCGAGCCGATTCGGGCGATCGACTGCTCGACTACCTCAAACCTGGTACATAGGTGGGAGTGGTTAGCGATCAGCGATTAGCGATCAGCAGGAGAAAAAACGGGGCGATAGGAAGCAGGGGAAGCAGGCGGAAATTAGAAAACAGGGGAGGGGAGGCAAAAGTCTTTCTTGAACGCTCCGCTAGGCTATGGAGTCAAGAGTCTACGCAAAGCTGATGGCTGAACGCTGATAGCTTTTTGCTAATTTCCCTTTCAACGTGGGGCAAGTATATTAATTTATGTAAAGTTAGACTCAGCTAATTTTTTTCTCCCCTTTCGCTGTGTCCCCTTGAGTCGTTAAACTACTAAACAGATATATGCAGAGACACAACCATAATTATGAGTGTAGTTAGCCAAGTCATTCTGCAAGCCGACGACGAGCTGCGTTATCCCACCTCGGGTGAGCTTCAGGGCTTGAAAGGATTTTTTCAAACTGGCGAACAGCGTACCCGCATCGCTGCCGCGCTATCGGAAAATGAGAAAAAAATTGTACAAGAAGCCAGCAAGCAGCTTTGGCGAAAGCGCCCTGACTTTATCGCTCCCGGTGGCAATGCCTACGGCGATAAGCAGCGTGCGCTCTGCCTGCGCGATTATGGCTGGTACCTGCGCCTGGTAACATACGGCGTTTTGTCAGGTGGCAAAGAGCCGATCGAAAAGATTGGTTTGATTGGCGCACGCGAAATGTATAACGCGCTGGGTGTGCCCGTTCCCGGTATGGCAGAAGCCATTCGTTGCCTGAAAGCAGCTTCGCTGGAGTTGTTGTCTAGTGACGATGCGGCTGAAGTGGCTCCCTACTTTGATTACATCATTCAAGGGATGTCTTGAAGCGGCATTAGAACGAAACTGAATCAGCGCTTTTCCCCGCTGCTGGTGGAAACTTTTGGCGATCGTACGTCAGGGTCAACATCTGTAGTGGGGACATTTGCTTTTAAAACAAAGGGTTAAAGGATTAAAGCTAAGGCAAAAGGCAAACCCGCTCTTTATGACTCAATGGGATAAAATCCTGCGCTTTTGGTTTGTTCGATCGCCCGATGAAGCAGGAGTAGGAAACACGCGCAAAGTCTGGTTTTCTAAAGATCCTGCGTTCGACCAGGCAATTCAAACACGCTTTCGAGCGGTGTACAAGCAAGCTGTAGCAGGCAATTTTACTGACTGGCAGAAGACGGCTGAGGGCTGCTTGGCGCTGGTTTTGCTCTTCGATCAGTTTCCGCGTCATTTGTTTCGTGGGCAGCCGCAGGCATTTGCAACCGATGGTCAGGCGCTTATGATCGCACAAACGGCGATCGCGCAGGGCTTTGATCAAAGGCTACCCGTCGTGCAGCGCTGTTTTCTTTATCTGCCGTTTGAACATAGCGAACAGTTAGCGCATCAGCACCGAGCGGTGGAATTGTTCTTTCCTCTGCGGAATGACCCAGATGCGAATGGTACTTACCACTATGCCGTTAAACATTTAGCGGTCATTGAACAGTTTGGACGGTTTCCCCACCGCAATCACATGCTTGGTCGCGCATCGACGCCCGCAGAAATCGCCTTTCTAAAGCAACCCGGTTCATCCTTTTAGTCCCCAGGAGCAGTGTGCATGAGTTCTCAAGCGGTGACGCCAACAGCGACGCAGATCGAGCAGGCAAAACAAGCGATCGCTGCCAACATCAGTAGTATTAACAGCAACCCCGATCGCCGTGAAGGCGCGTATCCCTACGCCTTGTTTCATGATCCCGGACAGCCTATTCGTGGCACGGTCATGCTATTCCACGGTTTTAGCGCCAAACCCCATCAGATGTGGCGGCTGGCAGACTATCTATTCCAAAATGGCTTTAATGTCTATCAACCCTCGATCGCGGGGCACTCCTTCATTCATCCTGCAAAAACATGGCCCCAGGTTGATCTCAAGCCCGAAATTGCCGATCCGCTCAAAGCAAAAGTCGCGCAAGATCCGGTTTTGCAAACTTATTTTGGCAACATTGCTAACAATCCCGATGGGGTAGCCCAACCCAATCCATTGCAGCAGGCAGCGCTGGTTGCGCGTTTGGTCAATATTGAGCCACGGCTGCTAGACATCGTAAAGTCGATCGAAACGTCTGATGATCCCGACTTCGACAACTACTTTATCTCGTCTCATTTGGCATATCTCACGTATGCCAAAGCGCGACTGGCAGACTTAGATGCTATTCCCGGTTCAATTTACACGGTGGGCTTGTCCGTCGGTGGAGCTGTGGCACTGGCATTGGCAGCGGCAAAGCCCGATCGCGTTCAAAAAGTGGTGACGTATGCGCCTCTGCTGCAAGTGTATGGCGAACAACGGCGGCAATATGTCAATCTTACGGGTCCGCTTGATCTGAAAGAAATGGGCTGGGATCCTACTCTGCTGTTTCCAGTGGGCTGCTTTACAGCCGCTGACCGCTTTGGCGATAGCGTTGTGATGAGTCCTGCTTCGATCGCGGCGCTCAAAAAAATACCCATTTTTATGGTGCTAACTGAAAACGAAGATGCCGCCGACATTAAAACCAATCAGGCATTCTACGAAGAAACGGGCGCAGAGCAGGATGGCAACCGCTACTATCTCTATCGTGCAATGGATTTAGTGCCGCATCCAATGATTGACCCAACGGAAGTTAGCCAAAACATGAGCAATCGCTTCTGGCAAAGCCTCTATCAGGAAACGTTTCGCTTTTTGACAGTTGGCGATGTTGATATTCCCAACATGGGAAATCTGGAGCAAGATCCGCAGTTGCCCCAGGTACCGCCCGTTTAGATAAGCGGTTGATTGATAGCGTTTCCGTTGCGTGAAGTACAGCTTTGAGCTGGCTTTCTATGGCTACGCTTGGGCATCAGCTTTTTGCTGCTAAAGGTGTTGAAACCCAGATAGAAAGAGGGCGAAACAAGTACAAAGGCTCTATTCCCCGCTCTCATGATAGAGGCTGTTCGTAGCGATGTTATGACCTCTAACACGGTCAATTGCTAGTTGACGACTGGTTGACGCATAGAATGATGAAGGTAGTTGTGTTGGAGAATTTTCTCTTTTTCAAGAATTCTTAAGAGCACACGCACCCTTAGTCCCTTGGTCATCTTTGAATTGGTTAGTGATACGCGCATGAGTCGGACAAAAAACTGGCAACAAATCGGAATCTTCAGCCTCTTGGGTGTCTTGCTCAGTTGGCTCGTCAGTTGCGGGACAGGTGCGCCACCTGCTGCTAACACAGGGCAAACAGCATCAGGCAAGCAAGAAGTAGAATTTTGGACGATGCAGCTTCAGCCTGACTTCACCGACTATTTCAACAAACTCATTGCCCAGTTTGAACAAGAAAACCCGACGACCAAAATTCGATGGGTTGATGTGCCCTGGGCAGATATGCAGCGCAAAATCCTCACGGCTGTGTCTGCTAAAACGGCTCCTGATGTGGTGAATCTGAATCCAGATTTTGCCTCCCAACTGGCACAGCGCAACGCCTGGTTGACTTTGGATGACAAGGTGACATCAGAGGTACGGCAGCAGTATCTTCCCAAAATTTGGCAGGCTAGTACGCTAAACGAGAAAAGTTTTGGCATTCCCTGGTATCTCACGACGCGGGTAGCGATTTACAACACGGATCTCCTTCAAAAAGCCGGAGTGAGCAAGCCGCCTGCAACTTATGCAGAGTTAGCTACGATCGCCAAACAAATTAAAACTAAAACGGGCAAATATGCCTTCTTCACCACGTTTGTACCGGAAGACTCCGGCGAGGTGCTGGAATCGTTTGTGCAAATGGGTGTGAATCTCATTGATGCCCAGGGCAAGGCAGCATTCAATACACCTCAAGGCAAAGCGGCGTTTCAGTTCTGGGTCGATTTGTACAAGAATGAACTGATGCCGAAAGAAGCGCTTACCGAAGGACACCGCCACGCAATCGATCTCTATCAGCAAGGACAAACCGCCATCCTGGCATCGGGGGCGGAGTTTTTGAATACGATCGCCAAAAATGCACCCACGATCGCCAAAGCGTCTGCCTCTGCGCCTCAAATCACAGGTGAAACGGCAAAGAAAAACGTGGCTGTCATGAACCTGGTCATTCCTAGAGATACAGACGTGCCTGATGCGGCGCTCAAATTTGCTCTCTATGTCACCAACGACACAAACCAACTCTCTTTTGCGAAAGCAGCAAACGTCCTACCATCCACCGTCAAAGCTCTGCAAGACAGCTACTTCCAAACAGCACCCGCTAATGCAACGCCTGTAGACAAAGCTCGTATCATTAGTGCCAAGCAAATGCAGGATGCTGAAGTACTGATTCCAGCCATGAAGGACGTAAAACAACTGCAAAAAGTGATTTACGATAATTTACAGGCAGCGATGCTCGGTCAAAAAACGGTCGATCAGGCGATCGCTGAAGCGGCTGACCAGTGGAATCAACGCGCTTGAGCTTTGATGCTGAAGCAATGAATGCTAGGGCAATGACGGTTCTCAAAGACGGTTTTCAGAAAACAAGATGGCAAAGCACACACAGGCACAAATTTCACGCACGATCGAGGCAAGCAAACCAGACTTCCTCAAAACTCGCACCAAAGAGCAGATGCACTACTATATGGGTGCAAAACTCATTGAAATCGGTGTTGAACCGAAGTCGGCAATCTACCGTTGGTCAATGGAGCCAAAAGGCAGCAGCGAAGTTTGGACTTATAGTGCCTATTGGGGTGATTCTAAAGAGAAATTGATGCAGCAGGAAAAAGAAGTCTAAAAACGGGCGTTACAGGCGTTGCAGCATAGAAACTGTAGCCTAGAAAGATGAATGCGGGCGGTCGTGCAATGTCCTGAATGTGCTCCTGTTCATATTCGTAAGAGTGGTAAAA
>JBBSHC010000017.1:0-13384 GCA_038253425.1 Leptolyngbyales cyanobacterium
ATGTTCAAGCTGTTATTTGCGTCGCGCTCAACTATTACACGGCGGATGCCCGTCCCACAGGCAACGCGATCGCCAAGATTGCGCGGTACGGCTGGGGGCGCGACTACCACAAAGTCCTGCACAAAAAGCTGAAAGCCCTAACAAATTGGCTCTGCAACCAGGGAGACGACATTCACGCTCGTTATTACGCCGATACGGGTCCCGTGCAAGATAAGGTGTGGGCGCAGCAAGCTGGCATTGGCTGGCTTGCCAAAAATGGCAATGTGATCACGCGCGAATATGGTTCCTGGGTCTTTCTAGGAGAAGTGTTAACCAACCTGCCGTTAGTTCCCGATCGCCCTCACACTGCTCACTGTGGCACCTGTACACGCTGTATGGAGGCATGTCCTACCGGGGCAATTCCACAACCGCACGTCGTTGATGCCAATCGCTGCCTTGCGTATCACACAATCGAGAACCGGGCAGAGACCTTACCAGCAGCGATCGTTCCTCATCTTCAAGGTTGGGTTGCAGGCTGCGATATCTGCCAGGATGTCTGCCCCTGGAACGAACGTTTCGCCCAGCCTACAGATGTGGCAGACCTCCAACCGCACCCCTGGAACCTTGCCTCTACCCTGACCGAACTCGCTACCCTTTCCGAGGCAGAGTACGAGCAACGCTTTACAGGCTCTGCTTTAAGACGCATCAAACCCTGGATGTGGCGACGCAATGCTCAAGCAAATTTACAGCTAGAGCGGCAGGAGTAGCAGCGCCGTTTTATATGAGTGGTTGCATCTGCACCGTGCTTGCTGCCAGGTAGCATGGGACAATCACCGCTAGAGGTTGCCATAAAACCATGCCCCGACTTGTGCGGTCAGCGATCGACGAAAGGCTACTGTCAGCCAGCGAAAGATACACAGTTGTTTTACAAGCGCTTCGGCTTAGCGGTGCGTTTATGCTCTACCCGTAAGCTCAAGAAAGACTAAATTCTTAAGAAGAAGCTGCAATTCTGTTACCTTCCTTAACAAGATCGGTTATAACCGTTTATATAGTCATCCGTGGTCTCTGGACGTATGTCCCAACAAGCTGCTCTTATTCCAACTCAGTCAGAATCTTTGCTGCTGTTGCAGGCGGAGAACAGTGAGCTGAAAAAATATTTGACCGCTCAGAAGGTTGTCATTGCCTCGTTAGAACGGCGGGTAGGGCGATCGCTCGATTCCTTAGGTATTCACTTAACGTCGTTAAACAGTTCTCATCAAGATTCACCCAGTTGGTATGGGCATCTAGATTCTGTGCAAAACGAGGTGAACAGCCTGTGTGACCTGATTTCAGATACCATGCTGTTGCAGAAGCTTGAGGCTGGCAAGGTTGATGTCAGGCTAGAACGCTTAGACCTCGTTCCCATTCTGGTAGCGGTCAGTCGTCACTTGCTCGCTCCGAGGGACGGTAGTGCTGTGCGCTTAGTCCGTGAAATGGCGTTACCCTTGCCCCTAGCGTTCGCCGATCAAGATTTGACCGAAGCCGTTTTAACCGATCTTCTAGCTAGAGGGCTGAAGTATTCTGATGCTGCTTCTCCGGTTGTTTTGGGCGCTGAGTATGATGGCGATCGCATCAACCTTCGGATCACAGCCCAACGCTTTGCCCCGGTTGGTAATCGAGATTTTGCGACCGAAATCATTCTCTGCTGTCGGCGGATTGAAGTACAGCGAGGAGAAGTGACCTGCCAACAGCATCCCGATGGCTTGCAAACTGTGACCATTGCTCTCTGTGCGGCTCCAGTGCTGGATGTGGAAGCTAGCTGATACAGGGCGCTATTGATTTCAGCTATAGCGATCTCAAATTATTTAGAAGCGAAATTATTTAAGAGAGAAAGATCTCCGGCTTTTTGGATCGGGAGTCTGAAGCACTGATTCTTATGACTCCGATAGGATTGCCATCACACATATTCAGTTAACAGTTCCAGCTAGCGATCGTGGTGGGGCATCCAGCTAAGTCCATGCTCTCTAACCCTTTGCTTCAGAGTCAATATCATTGCCATAAAAGGGAACACATCTGAAGCAGAGGGTTAGAGATGGCTGGCGTGGTAGCAAACGGTGAGAGCCAACAGCAGGGAACACAGTGCTTCTAAGCCCATCTAGCTGACTCTGATGATTAGCCGTAAATCAATTTTAGTTTTAGAGACAAAGGTAAACGCGTCCGGGAAGCAAATGCCATTGCGCTTAGCTTGTTTTGCAAAGATGGCGCTTGCTTCATCCGAGGTGAAGTCCAACGGGTGCCGCCACCTACTCGCCGACCGGGTACACCTTCTCTGTCTGCTAAGGCTGGGTTCGCGAACGAGAGTATGAGAGCCAGTAACGAAAAACCGATTGTGAGTTGACGCATGGCAGTGACATAAAAGATAGAGACCCAATGCTTTTAGAATCTCAAAGCGAAGCGAATTGAGCCAGCGTCAGATCACTGAAATTAAACCGGGGCAAAGGCAAGACGGCGCTTCACAATTGCATCCCATTTCGTACATTTACGGGTTAATGTGCGTGTTTGGTTACAAAGAAGACTACGGAAGGAGAATTTTTAGATTTCTTAGGTGGGCTGTGGTCTTGTGTGCTGTCTTTCTTCTCATTCTCTGCCTGATCGCTCTTCCTTGGGGGGCGCAGTTGTTATCCTGAAAGGGAGTAGCCAACAGCATGTGTGCCATCCAAATCCATGACTCAACAATCTGCCCGCATTTGTATTCTTGGTGGAGGCTTTGGTGGTCTCTACACAGCGTTACGGCTGAGCCAGTTGCCCTGGAGCAAGTATGAGAAGCCAGAGATTGTTCTTGTCGATCGCAGCGATCGCTTTCTTTTTTCGCCGTTGCTTTATGAATTGATGACAGGCGAACTCAAAACCTGGGAAATTGCGCCACCCTTTGAAGAACTCTTAGCTGGAACGGGTGTCCGCTTTTGTCAAGGCACGGTTGTAGGCGTTGATCTAGAAGCAAAACAGGTGCAGCTTGAGGATGGAGTTGCGATCGCTTACGATCGCGTGGTGTTGAGTTTGGGTGGTGAAACACCGCTCGATTTGGTACCCGGTTCAGCCGAGTATGCGCTGCCGTTTCGCTCCATTGCTGATGCTTACAGATTAGAAGAGCGTCTAAGGCTGCTGGAAGAGTCGGATGCCGACAAGATTCGGGTCGCGATCGTAGGGGCAGGCTATGCAGGCGTGGAACTGGCATGTAAATTAGCAGACCGTCTGCACGAACGCGGTCGCCTTCGCTTAGTTGAGCAAGCCGATCAGATCCTTAGAACGTCTCCTGATTTCAACCGCAGCGCAGCTACCAAAGCTCTGGAGTCTCGGGGTGTATGGATTGATCTGGAAACGGCAGTAGAAGCGATCGCGGCAGATACCATTTCCCTGGCTTATAAAGGTAACGTCGATACCATTCCGGTTGAGCTGGTCTTGTGGACGGTTGGCACGCGTGTTGCAAACGCAATTGAAACCCTGCCACTTAAAAAGAATGCCCGTGGGCAGATTGTCGTTACACCCACACTACAAGCCATTGATTATCCCGATGTCTTTTCCTTGGGTGATCTGGTTGATTGCAAAGATGCAGACGGGCAACAGGTGCCTGCTACTGCCCAAGCTGCTTTTCAGCAATCAGAATTTGTTGGTTGGAACCTGTGGGCATCTCTGACAGAGCGTCCGCTTTTGCCATTCCGGTATCAGCATCTCGGTGAAATGTTAGCGCTAGGCATCGATAACGCGACCTTAACAGGTATGGGAGTCAAGCTGGATGGACCTGCTGCTTACGTTGCGCGTCGGTTAGCCTACCTCTACCGAATGCCCACTTTTGAACATCAAGTCAGAGTGGGGTTGAACTGGATTGCCCAACCGCTGCGTGATGCACTCTTTACGATCGATGTTTAGCGAGTCGTGCCAATTTCAGATTAAGTCTGAGCATGGGAAGTTGCTTCCACTTGCGGGAATACTAGGTGTGAGGATGCCAGTTTTTACTTGCGCTGAGAGGCAGCCATTCATTTGCCAACTCAGAGCGGCTGAGCGATCACATGTACCGTGTCGAGCAGCATCAACCTTTTTATTCATTCAATGTCGCCTAGAAAGGCATTTTTGCGTATGTTTCAGCAGTTCCAAACGCCGCAGCGCTGCTAATCAATAGCGGCGATCGTGACACCGATAAAACCTTTTAGAAAGAGGTTAAGGTGAGAGTCAGACAAATCTAGCCAGAACATCGACTGGCAGATCAAAGCAGGGGCAAATACCAGAACATTGAGGGGTAGCTAGATGCGTGCGAGTGAACTCCTGAAGCGTTATGCCGCAGGAGAAAGAGATTTTAGTAAAGTCAGTTTATGGGGAGTCAATCTTAGTCGAGCCAGCCTTAAAGGGATCGATCTGAGCGGAGCAGACCTGAGAGGGGCAAATCTACGCGGAGTTGCGCTTCGAGAAGCCTGTATGACTGGTGCCCAACTAGCTGAAATCGATCTGACCGGAGCCAACCTTTGGGGTGTTGATTTGCGTAAGGCAGACTTGCAAGGTGCTAACCTCACTGAAGCGAACCTCACGGGAGCAGATATGCGCTTCGCTTGTTTGGCTCAAGCCATTCTCAACAAGGCAAATTTGAATTCGGTTAATCTGACTGAAGCTGATTTGAACGGTGCCCATTTATGGGGTGCCAATCTCTGTGCCGCAAAGTTGGTAGATATTAGCTTACGGGGTGCAAATTTGCGGGGCGCATACCTCTGTCAGTCTATTATGAGCGGTGACTTGCGGGAGGCAAACTTAAGTGGTGCCAATCTAAGTTGGACTATTCTAGCGGGGGCAAATCTGCAAGATGCGATTTTAAGTGAGGCAGAATTGAGCAGTGCCAATCTTGTGGGAGCCAATCTGAGCAGCGCCAAGTTAAGGGGAGCCGATCTGCGGGGGGCAGACTTAAGCGATGCTGATTTGAGTGGTGTAAACCTGAACGAAGCCAACCTTTCAATGGCAAAATTGGCAGGTACAATCCTCAACGGAGCCACCTTAAGCGGTGCTGATCTGCGCGGCACGAACCTCACAGAAACCAATCTCACAGAGGCGAATCTACTGGGTGCAAATTTGCGAGGCGTCGTGATGCCAAATAGATCAACCTCTAGTTTTAGTTAAGAATGGAGTGAAGCAACTTGCTTAGCAAGCGCTCTTTGAAGCGTTTAGCTTCTAGTGCAGAGTGTCATGTACGATCGTGCTAAGTAAAGGCACCCAATCACGAGCGATCGGGTCAAACGATCAGCCGTTGGCAGTCAGCTTCTAGCTCTGAGTCAATTTAGTTGTCCCAAACGTCCTAACCCCCAACCATGAGTGGACTAAGCAAGCAACCCAACGTCATTTTTCTGGATGCTGTCGGTACACTGTTTGGCGTGAAGGGAAGCGTAGGCGAAATCTATGCTGACGTGGCGCGACGCTTTGGAGTTGAAGTTTCGGCAACGGCGCTCAATCGGGCGTTTTTCCAAAGTTTTCGGGCGGCGGGATTGCCAGCGTTTGCGAATCTCTCTCCGGCAGACGTGCAAGCGCGGGAGTTTGCTTGGTGGTTGGCGATCGTCACTGCCACGTTTAAGCAAGTCGAGGCGCTTCATCAATTTGTTGACTTTGATGCTTTTTTTGCTGCCCTCTACCAGCACTTTGCGACAGCAGAACCGTGGGTTGTTTATCCTGATGTGCAGCCTGCTTTACAGCGTTGGCAACAGCTTGGCGTGACGTTGGGTATCTTGTCCAATTTTGATTCACGGCTTTACTCGGTGCTACACGCCCTTGATTTAGCGAAGTTCTTTGCCTCCGTCACCCTTTCGACTGAAGCGGGGGCAGCCAAACCCGACGCCAAAATTTTTGCGATCGCGCTTCAAAAGCACCACTGCTCACCAGACGCCGCATGGCACATTGGCGACAGTTTTGACGAAGACTACCAGGCAGCAAAAGCCGTCGGAATGCGGGGAATTTGGTTACGGCGAAAATAGGTTTTGGGTGTAGGGTAAGAGAGACGTTTTACTGGAACGTCTGTACTGATGTAAGCGTGCCCCACGGCTAGTTATGACTCTAAAACCGTCTCAAATCCTCAGTTTGCTCAAAGAGAAACGGGATGACTTTACTACTTTTGATCAGACCACGCTAGAGGCATTAAAGAAGTATCAAGCGGCGTTGGCAGTGGCGTCTCAGAAAACAGAGCATGTCTTATTGGAGCAGTTGGCGCACGATGTAGCCTTCGATCGCGGTGCAGAACCGTTGGAACCATTGGGCATGTGCCCTAACTGGCGGATGGTGTCTGGGTTAACCTGGCAAAACCGAGAACAGAGTTACGCGTGGGTGCGCGATCGGTTGACGGGTGTTGCCACTTTTGCGGTCGATGGCTCTCAAATTTATCCCAGCAAAGATTTTTCGATTCCCGTGGCGCTGGTGCAAATTGGCTGGTTTGAAAACCTGCACCAACCAGGAGGGCAATACGAGAAGGATGTTACCGTCGATGTGATGACGCCAACCGATTTGAGGGCAAACACGAGCGGTGATCCAGTCGATCGACGGGTGAATATGCGCCGTTTTGAGATGGAAACGGAGCGACTGATTGAGTACATGGAAGACCATGCTGGCTGCGATCGCTGTCTCGCGTTTTTAGATGGTTCGCTGGTGGTCACGTTTGCCGAAGCCTTTGATGAAAAGACCCAGCAGCATTATATTGACTGCGTGGTGAGGTTGCTTAAAGCCAGCGAACGGTGTCGAGTGCCGTTGGTTGGCTATGTGGATACGTCCTACGCCCGTGACTTGACGCTGATGCTGCAACGCCTAACACCGAGTCTGCCGGATGCACCCGCCATTCATGATGCTTCTTTAATGCAACGAGGGATGCAATGGGGCGATCGGACGCCGCTATTCCGCTGTCGCAGACCCGGGATTTTAAGGCAATATCCAAGCACGATCGCTAGTCACATCGCGTTCACTTACCTCAAAGCACACGATGGTTTTCCGGTTCGGTTGGAATTGCCTACCTGGATTTACGATGCAGGCTTGTTAGACAACGTGCTGGACTGGGTGCGGGGCGAAATCATCATTGGCAGCGGGTATCCCTACGTCATTGAAACCGCCGATCAGACGGCAGTTCTTAAAATCGACGATCGCCAAACCTTCTACCGGCTGCTGCAAGATTGGGCGGAGGAAGAAGACCTGCATCTGAGGCTCTCGCGCAAGATGGTGAGTAAGGTGAGGAGAAGGTAAAAGGCAAAAGGCAAAAGGCAAAAGTAAGGGGCTTTAGAATTGAGGTGTGTTGGTTTGATCAATGAGGCTGCAATGAAACTGGCAACTCCAAAACGATTCACGATCGCTGAGTACCATCGCTTAACAGAGTTGGGATTCTTTGCCGAGGACGATCGCGTTGAATTGATTCGTGGAGAGATTAGCAAGATGGCCGCGAAAGGAACGGCACACACAACCTGCTGCCGAAACCTACTGCGAGAACTGGCAGTCCTGGTCGCAGGTCAAGCTGAGCTTCAGTGCCAAGATCCCATTTCTCTACCGTCTGGTAGCGAACCGGAACCAGATTTTGCGATCGTTCGGCAACGATCGGATCATTACCTATCCGGGCATCCCACTCCTAAAGATATTCTGCTGGTGATTGAGATTGCTGATTCTTCGTTGGACTACGATCGAGAGGTGAAGCGATCGCTCTATGCGGAGGCAGCGATCGCTCATTACTGGCTCTTTAACCTGATCGAACAGTGTTTGGAACTGTATAGTGAACCGTACCAAAACCGAGGCGAGTTCAATTACGCCGTCAAACGTGTTGTTTTACCCCCTACAACCGTCTCGCTGCCAAACGTTTTTGGTGCTAGCGATCGCGGCGATCGCGCAACGCTGAAACTTGACCTTTCCACCGTGTTTCCCCCTCTGACCGCCTGAGCAGGGCAAGTAAGCAACGAGAGAAACCTGATGCCTATCTCACCTGAGCCACGATCGTGCGATGGCGTGGGCTGTTAAATGTCACGGTTGGTTGAGAGAAGCCAGCATCAGCGATCGCGTCCGTGAGCTTTAGCGAAAAATATTCATCGAGATAGGGTTCTGTGCTTTTGAGTAGCGTCATCACATAGGGCGGCAGTTTAGCGAATAGCTCCGAGTTGGGATTCATATCCATGATGGCGAGGTGCCCACCGGGACGCAACAGACGACGCGCTTCGTGGAGGATAGCGATCGCCGCATGTTGGGGCAACTCGTGAAACAACAAGCAAGCAGAGACGAGATCAAAGGATGCCTCTGGTAAGCCTGTGGACTCAGCGGCAGCATGAAGCCAATGGGGGGTGTGGTGTGGATTATAGGTTGTGGGGGAAACGTTTTGTGGCTGGCTAGCTTCCCCTGCGCTCTCTGCTTCCCTTACCTCTCCCCGATACTTCGCGACTGCCAAAAAGTACGGCGATAGATCCAATCCAGTGAGGTTAGCTTGCGGGAATGTGGCTTGCAGGGCAAAGGTACTCATGCCGACACTACAGCCAATATCCAGCATGTCGGTGGGTGTTTGGGGCAGTTGAGCTTTTAGCACAGCGTGATAGGTTTGCCGCAGGCGGGCATCTCCGGCGGCTCCAGCGTCTTGCCAAATACGAGCATGGGCAGCATGGGCAGCAACTTCTACTTCCAGAGCCGGATCCCAACCCAGATTGCCTTCTTCGTAGGCGTGAAAAGAGGTGACATAGTAATCCGGGTAAGTTAGAGATGGATTCTGCACCTGTGCCAAATCTGCATCCCACGTTCTTGTACGCAGCGCCGCGACTTCTTTTGTCCAGTAAACGCCGATCGATTCTGCCCGTTTGATCATCATCTGGCGGGCTTGTCGTTTTGCCAGTTTTGCCAGCGGCTTAACAGCAAGAATGCCGTTAATCAAACGCGAAGCCAAAGCAGGAGGAGAACTTGCAGCAGTCATAAATCTGAAGGATGGAACGGATTGATCACAATGTACCAATAACAGATCCTCAATCACTGATAGATGAGGCGCTTTGTGAGACTTCCCTTTTGAAAAGTCTTGCCACAAGCTAATTCATTGCCATAGTCCATTTACGCATATTAGCTACATCACAGAGACGGGATACACGCTACGCTGGGAACAACATTCTGAGTTTTAAGACTAGAATCAATCTCCCTGAATTGCAGAGCACTCAACCCATGGCACAGGTTTTCTTTGATTCTGAAACGAACGGTCACAAGTCCTTTGAGCTGCCCGGTGCGAAACCTCACTACAACCCCGATCGCCCTGGGCAGGTTGAGCATATCTTTCTGGATTTGAGTCTTGATCTTCCCAATCAAAGCTATCAGGGCACCTGCACGATTCGGCTAAATCCCGTGCGTGATGGACTTGATCGCCTGACACTGGATGCGGTGAATCTGACCATTAGTTCAGTCAACATTGACGGCACCCAGCAGCACTTTGACTACGATGGCGAACAGCTACACATTCAGTTAGAGCCAACGACCCAAGCGGGAAAGCCGATTGAACTAGCGATCGCTTACAGCGTCAACAAGCCCCAACGCGGCATCTATTTTATTGCGCCCGACAAGCACTACCCCAACAAACCCGTCCAAGTGTGGACTCAAGGCGAAGACGAAGACTCTCGTTTCTGGTTTCCCTGCTTCGATTACCCCGGACAACTGGCAACCTCCGAAATTCGGGTGCGGGTGCCGAAGCAACTCATGGCAATCTCTAATGGCGAGTTGATTCAAACCGAGGAAGATGGCGACGACAAAATCTATCACTGGCACCAAAAACAAGTGCATCCCACCTACTTGATGACGCTGGCAGTGGGCGATTTTGCCGAATTGCGAGATGAGTGGAACGGCAAACCTGTCACCTACTATGTCGAGAAGGGCAAAGAAGCAGAAGCTCGCCTCAGCATGGGCAAAACGCCCCGCATGATCGAATTCTTCAGCGAAAAGTACGGCTACGCCTATCCCTACCCGAAGTACGCTCAGGTCTGCGTTGATGATTTTATCTTTGGCGGGATGGAAAACACCTCTACAACGCTGCTCACCGATCGCTGCTTGCTGGATGAACGTGCTGCGTTAGATAACCGGGGCACCGAAAGCCTGGTCGCTCACGAACTGGCACACCAATGGTTTGGTGATCTCGTTGTGATCAAGCACTGGTCGCACGCATGGCTGAAAGAAGGCATGGCGTCTTACTCAGAGATCATGTGGACGGATCATGAATACGGTGCTGAAGATGCGGCTTACTATCGCCTCAACGAAGCCCGCAATTACCTGGACGAAGACAGTTCGCGCTACCGTCGTCCCATCGTCACCCACGTTTACCGCGAAGCGATCGAACTCTACGATCGACATCTTTACGAAAAAGGTGCCTGCGTTTATCACATGATTCGCGCCGAGTTGGGCGACGACTTGTTCTGGAAGGCAGTGGCAACTTTCGTCAACGACAATGCACATCAAACAGTAGAAACGGTGGATCTGTTACGGGCGATCGAAAAAGCCAGCGGACGCAATCTCCTTTTCTTGTTTGACCAATACGTTTATCGCGGTGGACATCCTGACTACAAAGTTGCTTACTCCTGGGACAACAGCAGCAACCTTGCCAAAATCACCATCACGCAAACTCAGGCAAAAGAGGGCAACGGCAGCCAGAGCGAGTTGTTTGATTTGAAAGTGCCGATCGGGTTTGGCTATGTAGGAGAGGAGTCAGAAGTCAGAAGTCAGAAGCCAGGAGAAAAACTCAAAACTTTTCCCGTTCGCATCCATGAGCGAGAGCAAACGTTCTATTTTCCTTTAGAAAAAAAGCCAGACTTTGTTAGCTTTGATGTTGGCAATCACATTCTCAAGACCGTGACGTTGGAGTATCCCGTTCCAGAACTCAAAGTCCAGCTACAAGCTGATCCTGATCCGCTATCGCGCATTATTGCAGCCGAAACACTGGCGAAGAAAGGTGGACTGGAAGCAGTCAACGCCCTTACCGAGGCGCTCAAGCAAGAACACTTCTGGGGTGTCCGGTTTGAGATTGCTAAAAATCTGGCTAGCATCAAGCTTGATCAGGCATTTGAAGGTCTTACTGCTGGACTTAAAGACGCGGATGCGCGGGTGCGGCGTGCGACCGTTGAAGCCCTGGCAACCATTAAGACCAGCGCCAGCTACAAGGCACTCAAACCCATTGCCGAAGCGGGTGACGCCAGCTACTACGTCGAAGCGGCAGCCATACGATCGCTGGGTGGCATTGTCACTTCCAGTCTGGGTAAGTCGAAAGAGGAAAAAGTCCTGAAGCTGCTGCGATCGGTGCTTAAAGAACGGCAGGGTTGGAACGAAGTCGTGCGATCGGGTGCGATCGGCGCGCTCAGCCAGATGAAAACCTCGGAAGATGCCCTGGAGTTGATTCTGGACTACACGGTTCCCGGTACACCTCAAGCTCTGCGTCTCGCTGCCATCCGTGCCCTGGGTACCATTTCCACCGGGCAAAGTAACAGTAATCTAGAGCGGATTCTCGATCGCTTCCAGGCGCTATCGCGCGAGACCTTCTTCCTGACGCAGGTATCCGTCGTCATTGCGTTGGGGCAGATGGAAACACCACGAGCGATCGGTATTTTGCAAGCGCTAGCAGACCAAACTCCCGATGGTCGTGTGCGTCGCATTGCCGAAGAAGCCGTTCAGCGCGTGCAGAAAAACGTGGGTTCTGATCAAGCCGTCAAACAACTGCGAGAAGAACTAGATCAAATGAAACAAGAAAACCAGTCACTCAGGAGCCGTCTGGAAAACCTGGAAGCAAAAGCAAAAGCTTAACGATCGGTCAGCCGAAAACGGTCAGCATACCTCCGTGAGCCACCGAGCTACAGTCAATAGCCGATCGTCTTGCAGTACACTCTACAGGACTATGAACGGCTGCTATCATGCTCAGCTCCAGTTGATAGACCGATTGACAGACCTGCTGACCGAATTACCGGGGTCTGCATCTTCAGCACGATAGAATAAACTCAGCAAAAGTACGTTCGCGCCAGCAGCTTACGGGAGATCAGAGACGCATGGGCAAGGTAGTCGGCATTGACCTGGGGACAACCAACTCAGTGGTGGCTGTCATGGAAGGCGGCAAACCAGTGGTGATTGCAAACGCCGAAGGAATGCGAACCACGCCATCGGTGGTCGGCTTCAGCAAAGACGGCGAACGCTTAGTGGGTCAACTAGCGCGACGGCAAGCAATTTCTGATCCGCAGAACACGTTCTATGCGGTCAAACGTTACATTGGGCGCAAATACGCAGAGCTAAGCCCAGAGTCTAAACGAGTGCCTTACACCATTCGCAAAGACGACATCGGCAACATCAAGCTCAAGTGCCCCCGGCTGCAAAAAGAATTTGCCCCGGAAGAAATTGCTTCCATGGTGTTAAAAAAGCTGGTGGATGAAGCCAGTCGCTATTTAGGGCAACCTGTTACCGACGCCGTGATCACCGTGCCTGCCTATTTCAACGATTCGCAGCGACAGGCAACGCGAGACGCCGGACGCATTGCAGGGCTAGAAGTAAAGCGCATTTTGAACGAGCCAACTGCCGCGTCTCTGGCGTACGGTATGGATCGACGCGACAGCCAAACGATCTTGGTTTTTGACCTGGGTGGTGGCACCTTTGATGTGTCCATTCTCGAAGTGGGTGATGGCGTGTTTGAGGTCAAAGCAACCAGTGGCGACACGCAACTTGGCGGCAATGATTTTGATAAAAAGATTGTGGATTGGCTGGCAGAGCAGTTTCTAGAAACAGAAGGCGTCGATCTGCGGCGCGATCGCCAAGCCCTCCAACGCCTCAGCGAAGCGGCTGAAAAAGCCAAAATCGAACTGTCTGGTGTGACAGTGACGGATATCAATCTGCCCTTCATCACGGCAACTGAAGAAGGTCCTAAACACCTCGAAACGCGTCTCACCCGTTCTCAGTTTGAAGGTTTATGCAGCGATCTCATCAGCCGAGTGCGGAATCCGGTGAAGCAAGCCGTGCGGGATGCGAACCTGAGTCCCAGTCAGATTGACGAAGTGGTGCTGGTAGGCGGCTCCACCCGTATTCCTGTCATTCAGCAGCTTGTACGCAGCTTGATCGACAAAGAACCCAACCAAAACGTCAACCCCGATGAAGTTGTGGCGGTGGGTGCTGCTATTCAGGCAGGGATTTTGGCAGGCGATGTTAAAGATATCCTGCTGCTGGATGTGACACCGCTCTCGCTAGGGCTGGAAACTGTTGGTGGTGTCATGAAAAAGCTGATCCCCCGCAACACCACGATCCCGGTGCGTCGTTCCGATATTTTCTCCACAGGCGAAGACAACCAGACGCTAGTGGAAGTGCATGTGCTTCAGGGTGAGCGAGACATTGCCGAGGGGAATAAATCGATCGGGCGCTTTAAGCTAACCGGGATTCCCCCCGCACCCCGTGG
>JBBSHC010000018.1:0-13264 GCA_038253425.1 Leptolyngbyales cyanobacterium
CATTCAACGTATTCCCCTCAGAGTTTACCGCTCGTTGCGACCACTTGTCTCTTGAACCGTTGCCAAAACTGCCAGGTCAGCCAAGCTGGAGCAAGGTGAATTCGGTTAGGCTCTTCTACGTCCTTGTAGAGTGCCTTACAGCCAACACTGCTAGAGGCTGAGCTGTGAACCATGAGCTAATGTCTACAGTCTGACGATCGCTTGAAAGGGCTGAGTAATTAAACTCTTGCACTTTCAAACCCCTCAAGTATAATCACAGCAAACATTGCAAGGATTCTAGGACATGAATAAGGGCGAACTGATTGATCAAATTGCGGCAAAAGCAGACGTCACCAAAAAAGACGCTGACTCTGTGTTGACTGCCATGCTAGAGGTAATTCTAGATGCAGTGGCATCGGGCGACAAAGTGACCCTGGTTGGATTTGGCACCTTTGAGGCACGCGATCGACAGGCGAGGGAAGGTCGCAACCCTTCGACGGGTAAGCCAATTCAGATTCCAGCGACACGAGTGCCCGCTTTCAGTGCTGGTAAAGTTTTCAAAGAGAAAGTGCTTGAAAAGGCATAGGGTGCTGAAGCTGCTTTACGTCAACAGATAAGTTTATAAGCGATCGCTCCACGGCGATCGCTTGCGCCATCAACGGATGTTCAAATATCTAAGCCACAGTCCGATGAGCAAAAAGCTGATTGCTGATTGCTGACCGCTGACCCAAAGCTGTGTTGTACTCAACCGAAAACCGCTGTAATTTCTACAGCAGCGTGAGTTTTTTCTGCAAAATGCAAGGAACGTGTTGCGTGAAGCGTATTGACTGCTTGCCTGCTATCAATTAGCTGGACTCGGCTGCTCATTGGCACGATTGGTAAAGGTAAGATCTTTCACCTCACCAGGCGCACCCAGAGGTTTTGCTTCGCCCTTGTTATAGGAGACCGATACAGCACCAGCATTGCCCGACTGTAAGACTAATGCTTTTTTGGCTGTCCAGGTTCTTTGATCCCCTTTCTGAAGGATGCCTTCAAACTCTGTTTTACCATCGGCTATCACCTGAAGCCAAGATTCACCAGTCAGGTTGACCGCCACTTGAATCGGTGCGTTAGCGGCTGTGCCTGCTGAAGGGAGTGTTGGCGAGGGCGTGACAACATTGGGAGCAGAGGCAGTAGATTGAGGTGCGAGACTTGGTTGCGCTGGCGCACTGGGTGAACTCGACGGCGTTGCAATTGCCTCCGATCGCGGCGATTCGGTGTCTGTCTTGGGGCGATTGAGCGTGCTTAACAAGCCTGCCCCTAGCAAGAGCACTGCCGTTGTTCCTAACAGCACATAGGGCAGGTATGAGCGCTGAGAACGGGGTGCATCATTCGGGGGGGCTTGCAAGAGCGTTTCGATCGGAGCCGCTTTTGTCACCCTTGGCTCAGCAGTTGCCTTCGATTCCGGTTCTAACGAGTGGCGCTCCACAACAAACGATGCTTGGGGTGAGAATGTTTTGGATAGTGCCGTCCCATCCAAACCGATCGCATCAGCGTAGCGTCGAATAAACCCCTGTACAAACACAGGTTCTGGTAGTCGCTCGACCTGCCCCAGTTCCAGGGCTTGCAGAAGACGTAGTGGGATATAGGTCTTAACAGCAATTTCGTCTAGAGAAACAGCTCGTTCCTGGCGCTCTTGATGAAGATGAGCACCGATCGTTTTGAGTTGCTCTACCTGAGCGGTATCAAACTCCTTCATTTATCTTCCCTACAGTCTTTGGAAACGTGCGTTTGCTCTGATGCTAGTAAAGCAGCCTGATGCCACTGCGTAAAGCTGCAAGTTCATCGCTGGTGGTGTAAATTCTGGCATGGTCAGTATGATAAAGAAAGACGTAAAGAAATGTAAAGCAAACAGAGAATCTGTTTCAAGCCTTGCCAGCGTCATTGAAGCGGGTTTATACCATTACCGCACGAGTACCAACGAAGCATCATGGTATACCTTTTTACTCACAACACAGGGAGCAAGACAGTCACATCCGCAAAGGTTCTCCCCATCTTGATGGTTTGAGCAAAGACCTGCACGCGTTTGGCTTGATGATCAGCCTTTTGCTGACGGCTAACTGCTGACAGCTACCAGCCATGACACTGTTTTGGATCGTCTCGATCGTATTCAGCCCTTCTTTCTTTGCTTTTTCGCTAATACTGCTACTTAAGAGAGACCTGAAATTTTTAAGCGTCAGGGCAAAATTGACACTCGGAAGCGTATTTTGCTTGAGTTTCAAGTTTTATGAAAATTGACCATGTTTGTTTTTATGTAAAGGACGCGATCGCAACCCGTAAGTGGTTCGTCGAAAAGCTAGGGTTTCGGTCTGTAGGCAGCAGTGTCAATCGCGATCGCGCCACCGAAATTGTGAAAGCGGGTGCAATTTACTTTGTGCTTTGTGCCGCTGTCGATGACCGTAGTGCGATCGCTCATTATTTGCAGCAGCATCCTCCCGGTGCCTCTGATGTTGCCTTTTGCGTTGACGATCTTGAAGGCACGATCGCCAACGCGGTTGCTCAAGGGGCGACGCTATTACAACCCATTCAAACGGAGCCGCAGCCGCAGGGAAGTTTGAAGTGGGCGTCGATCGCAACCTGGGGCGACCTCACCCACACGTTTTTGGAGCGAACAGGCATCACGTCATTACTCCCCCAATCGTTAAGCCCTCAAACAACGCTAGCAGAACAGCAAGTGGGTGGTTCTCAACCGTTGCTTGGTGAAGCTAAAGGGCAAGCCGAGCCGCAGACGGACGAATGGTTTGTCGGCATTGACCACGTGGTTTTAAACGTAGCAGCAGGCGATTTAGAGCGATCGGTCGCCTGGTATGAAAAAGTGTTGGGCTTTCAGCCGCAGCAAGGGTTTGCCATTCAGACCAATTATTCGGCACTTTGCAGCCGTGTCATGCGCCATCCGTTACATGGCATTCAGTTGCCTATTAATGAACCCGCCTCCCCAAACTCACAGATTCAAGAGTTTTTAGATGTGAATCGGGGTGCGGGCATTCAGCATATTGCACTGGAAACAAAGGATCTCATTGGCGCGATCGCGCAGTTGCGACGCAATGGGTTGCCTTTACTTCAGGTGCCTGCTACCTACTATGCTCAACTGCGGCAACGATCGGGTCTACCACTGTCGGAGGCGCGAGTGCAGGAAATTGAACAGCAGCAGATTTTAGTCGATTGGCAGAACGATGCCAACCAAGCGGCACTACTCCAAACGTTCACCCAACCTATTTTTGCCGAGCCAACCTTTTTCTTTGAACTGATTCAGCGGCAAGTCAACACCGATCAGCAGAGCAGACGCGCACAGGGCTTTGGCGAAGGCAATTTTCGAGCCTTGTTTGAAGCGATCGAGCGTGAACAAATGAAACGCGGGAGCCTGCAACATGAGCGCCTAGCGTAAGAAACTGCTGACCAACCAAAGCACAAAGAACGTAACCACACTGGCAAAAACTTCAGTACTTAAACCAATGCTGGCAACCAACGCTGGCAGCAGTGAACCCAGCACACCACCCGCCAGAAAGCCAAGCACCAACCCGGTTAAACCCAGCAACACGGTTCTACCCAGTTTGCGTTCTTTACGGTAAAGAAAATAGAAGCTTGCACCCATGCCCAAAATCAACGCCATTTGCAAGACGTTAGAGCTTGGCACAACAATCACCAGGGCACTCAACGCCGTGAGAACCCCAGCAGGTATCAGAATATCCGATCGGGTGGGCGTATCAACCAGACGCTGTAGCCATGCCGTAGCCTGACCAGTGGGAGCAGACGGCGGACTCGGCGGTGGGGGCGTCACTTTTTCGGGAAACCGAATGCGATCGGGAACTTTGATCTTCCCCTCTTGACGCAACCGCAACCGATCCATCAGCACGGCATCATAGGCAGCCTCAACGCTTTCTAGCTGCTTACGATCGCCCTGGTGCTGTGTAAACAGACGGTTACGAGCATCCTGAATTTCCTCAAAGCTAGAAGCCTCTGTGACCCCAAGCTGTTCGTATGCATTTTGACTACTCATTGCCTGCTTCTCCACCTGCTACTCCAAGCTAACTTAGTCTGATACTTGTTCACAAGCATTTTTAGAACCGATCAAAAAATCTCAGTCATTTTCAGCTTGAACCCTGCTTTTACCAGCACGGTTAGTGTGACTTGGCAAAGAAACTCCACATTGATCGAGACACACGGGTAGAAGCTGAGCCATACTATTGCTGGTAAGAGTACTGATGAGAGGATGTATGCTCTGTAATAGCAAACTAGAGCAGGATGAAACGAAATAATTTCGATCCATCCCAAATTTAGAAGGCATACTGAACCATCAAGCAGTTGAACGACAAGTGTCTAAGATGTTGAGTACGTCACTTGCACTCAGCATAATTGTTTGACCGCATTGTGTCTCTACCTCCTTCATTCTGCTTCATCGACTGTCTGACGATCCAATCCTGTTCCTCCTCCAAAGCAAGGTTATGGCTATGGCTCCAGCCAAGATTCTCGTAGTTGATGACGATCCTGCAATCCGGAATCTAATCCATCGCTTTCTAACCAAGCAGAATTATCAGATGGAATCAGCCGAAGATGGCAAGAGCGCACTGGCAGCATTCGAGCAGTTCAACCCAGACCTGGTAATCCTGGATGTCAACCTACCGGATGCGAACGGCTACAACCTTTGCCAGGAGATGCAAAGTCGTACCAATGTTTTCATTCTTATGCTTACCAGCCGTACGGATGAAGCTGACAAAATCAAAGGCTTTTCGCAGGGCGCTGACGATTATATTACCAAGCCGTTTAGCCTGGGCGAGCTAGGTGTGCGGGTTGGGGCAATTTTAAAGCGTCAACGACCAGTAACGTCAGCAGAGCAGCAATGCCTTACCTTCGACAAGCTGGTTATTGATCCCGTGCGGCGCGAGGTGAAGCTCAGCGACGACATTATCCCCTTAACGGCGCTGGAATTTGACCTGCTGCATTTTCTGGCGAGCCATCCGGGTCGCGTCTGGAGGCGGGCTGAGTTAATTCAAGAAGTCTGGGATTATGAGTATGTGGGCGACCAGCGGGTCGTCGATGTCCACATTGGTCAGATTCGGAAGAAGATTGAAATTGATATCAGCCAACCAGCGGTCATTCAAACCGTTCGAGGCGTCGGCTACAAGTTTGAGGCACCGGAAGACATCAAACAGGAGTCTGGTGTGTCGTAAGGCGTGTTTGGTGACCAAGCAATTGAAGCAGGCTCTCGGCGTTGGGGCGACCGTCTCTTACCAGGTGGGATCAGCGTAAAGATTGACGGTGAGGTGCGATCGCCCCGCTGGTACAGCGCTGATGCAGCTACAAACTGACTCCTCGCCATCAATTTCAACTTCGCAAGCATGGCAAGAACCCATTAAGCAACCTGTGGGAATGTAAACTCCAGCACGTGCCGCCACCCTCAGCAAACCCTCGCCCGGTTCGGCATCAACGGTGACATCATCAGGTAAAAAGCGAATGCAAACGTTCATAACGGGATTCTAAAGAATATCTAAATGCCATGCGTTTTTCGATGTGTGCCCTGTACTGTTAGAAGATAAGGACAAATGGGTACGTTGCACCGAAAGGGTTAGGGATATTGAGCGCGCCAAGCATACGGTGCGCTTATTTTACTAGCATCTCTTTTATGCCTATTCATCCTTTCGCCATTGCATGACCGTGGAACTGACAACAGTACAGTTGGTCTCCAAACACAGGTTTTTTCGCCAACCAGATGAACGCTGGCGATCGATGCTTAAACCCCCTTCATCCACGTTTCTATGGTAAACGTCCCTAGGGTAGAACAGTAGTGAGGTTGAGATGGGGTTCAACTGCATCTGCCAGAGCATTGAGCATGAGTTCGCGCTGTTCGCGGTAATTAGAGACGCCCGTTGGCAATGCCTTTAAGCCGCGTTGCTGGCGCAGACGATTGAGCCACGCCCGCCGCCAGGGTCCGTTATCAAAGATGCCGTGCAGATAAGCACCCCAAACAGATTGGGTGGCATCGACAACGCCCAGATTGGGGTCATCGAAAAGGGATTGAATGCCTTCACCTTCAATCAGGCGGGTTCTACCCTGATGAATTTCGTAGCCTGCGACTGGCAAACCTTCTTGCGGAAAATTAGACGTAACAAGGCGCTGCCGTGCCACTTTCTGCCCCGCAATGACGGTTTTCAGCGGCAACAGCCCCAAGCCTTTGTAGCGCCCTTCCTGTCCTTCGATGCCTTCCGGGTCTGCCAAAATTTTGCCCAGCATCTGATACCCACCGCAAATGCCTAAAACCGTGCCGCCCGCAGCAACATAGTTTTGAATCTCCTCTGCCATACCCGTTTTGTGCAGCACGATGAGATCGGCGATCGTGGTTTTTGAGCCAGGAATAATCACCGCATCGGGATGCCCCAAGGATTGCTTCGGGTTGATGTATTTAACTGAAACAGTGGTTTCTGCTTCGAGCGGGTCAAAGTCGGTGAAGTTAGAAATGCGGGGTAGACGAATGATAGCAATGTTGAGATCGGCAGTCGGGTTGCTGGCGCGACCATCAATCAGGCTGAGGGAGTCTTCCGCCGGAAAACTTTGGTCGAGCCAGGGGATCACGCCAATGACGGGAATGCCTGTGCGTTCTTGCAGCCAATCAATGCCCGATTGCAGGAGCGATCGCTGCCCTCGAAATTTGTTGATTACAACCCCTTTGATCAGGGCGCGTTCATCCGGGTCTAAGAGTTCAAGGGTGCCAACCACATGGGCAAACGCACCACCGCGATCGATGTCAACAACGAGAATGGTAGGCGCATTCAGGTATTTAGCAATCCGCATATTGGTCAGGTCGCGGTGCTTCAGGTTGATCTCAGCGGGACTCCCGGCACCTTCACAGACCAGCAAATCAAATTCTTCACCTAAGCGTCGGAGCGATTCTTCGATCGCTTGCCAACCCATGTCAAAGTACTGCTCGTAATACTCAGCGGCACCCACTTTGCCCACCGCTTTGCCCTTGATAATGACCTGGGAAGTCATATCGCCTTGAGGTTTGAGCAAAATAGGATTCATTTCAACCAGCGGTGAAACGCCAGCCGCCCATGCCTGCACCGCCTGAGCGTGACCAATCTCACCACCGCTAGCAGTGACATACGCGTTAAGCGCCATATTCTGCCCCTTAAACGGTGCTACACGCCAACCACGACGGTTGAGGATGCGACAGATGGCAGCAGTAATTAGCGATTTCCCTGCGTGGGAGGTGGTTCCCACAACCATAATGGCTTTCATGCAAAAAACCCGTAAAACTTAGCGAATGGGGGCAACGGGCGGAACAATGAAAGGCTTGTCAACCTTGGACCCATAGCAGACGACCTTGTACGAATAGGAATTAATTCTAATTTCAAGTCATCTCTCATCCTTCATGCCTAAACTTAAATGGGTAAGCGAAACCAGCGATTCCACGCATTACGCAAGCGATCGCTGAGCGTCGGTGCCAACGGGACAGTCTTGCCACTCGTCTGCCACTTCTGTACCAGTAGGCGACCCAGTGGTGTAACGCGGAAACTATCCGTCAACCCTTGACCATCCACCTCACGCCGCAGTAGCCCAACTTGGATGAGCCACAGCAGTTCTGCTTCTGCAATTAACTCAGCCAGAGGCGTTTGAGTGTATTGATGCTGAAGACCGGACGTGCCCGCGATCGCGCCTAATGAAACACTTTGATGCACCATCGTGGCAAACAACTCAAGCTTAAAGGGCGCACAACGCATAGCCCGGTCTGCCCGCGCGATCGTTCTGACAGGATAATCGATTGATTGACGAGTGCTGGAATTGGCGGTCATGCAGCTTGAGGCTGGATTGAAAGAAGGCACAGAAGCTTAAAAAAACAGGGTAATTTGAACAGATTAGCCCACTCCCATCTTAGGCGCTTTCTTCAAAGTTGCGCCTTTATGAGCGGTCGAGCATACGGATTCACGAGTAAAGGAACGCTTAATCAGACATTTTGTTGTTTTCGATACATCTTTTCTCAACTTGCATTGATAGAACTAGCGGAACGGCATGAATACCTGATTCAAGCCAATCAAGTAAAGCCATTCCAACCCATTGTTTTTGGCAACCTTACTTTTAAGACTGGCACACCTACAGGGCTGAGTTTTACATACTGGCACAGTGCTAGACCACTGGATTGCCGCACAATTTAATTGCTTCTAGGGTTCCAGTTTAGATCGACGGTCTGAATGTTTGGTCCGAGAGAAGCAAGCTGCTTTAGTTTTTGTTGCGTCGTCGCATCGAAGGGACTTGGCAGCTACACGGCGGGATAAAAGCCCGGGAGAAACAGGCAACCAACGCTGGCTGGTGGCTGTGCTTCCGGGTTTTTGCTGTTATTGTCCCTTTGTCAATTGAGAAACGTTATGACTGATAATCCTCTGTTTCAAAGCCCTGATGCGATTCCACAACCACCGACGACAGAAGCAACCCGTGCCCTTGAAATGGAAGCACGCCTACCACTTACAGGTTGGCAGCAGGAAGTATCACGCGGGCTAGAGTTAGGACTAGAAGCAGCAGAGAGCATCCGCGATCGCTCCATTCCCACTTTTTCTCGTGGTGAATTGCCTCACTATGCGGGCATCAACACGTTCTTGAAAGCCCCGTATCTGGAAGATGTGCGGCAGGTCGGTAACTATGATGTAGCGATCGTGGGTATTCCGCACGACTCTGGCACCACTTATCGTCCTGGTACACGCTTTGGTCCTCAAGGTATCCGGCGCATTTCAGCGCTTTACACACCCTATAACTTTGAACTGGGCATCGATCTGCGGGAGCAAATCACCCTTTGCGATGTGGGCGATGTGTTCACGATTCCCGCCAACAACGAAAAATCGTTTGATCAAATCTCAAAAGGCGTGGCACACGTCTTCGCATCGGGAGCCTTTCCCATCTTGCTGGGTGGCGACCATTCCATTGGCTTTCCGACAGTGCGGGGCATCTGCCGTCATTTAGGTGATAAGAAAGTGGGGATCATTCATTTCGATCGCCATGTGGATACACAGGAAACCGACCTGGATGAGCGGATGCACACCTGTCCCTGGTTTCACGCCACAAACATGGCAAACGCGCCTGCCAAAAACCTGGTACAGCTCGGCATTGGTGGTTGGCAAGTGCCTCGTCAGGGTGTGAAGGTGTGCCGAGAACGTGCGACGAACATTCTGACCGTCACAGATATTGTGGAACGGGGCATTGACGCGGCTGCCGACTTCGCCTTAGAGCGTGCTTTAGATGGTACTGACTGCGTCTGGATTAGCTTTGACATTGACTGTATTGATGCGGGCTTTGTCCCCGGTACTGGCTGGCCAGAACCCGGTGGCTTGCTACCACGGGAAGCCCTCTCGCTTCTGGGAAAAATCATCCAGCGTGCTCCAGTGTGCGGCATCGAAGTGGTAGAAGTCTCGCCACCTTACGACGTTAGTGATATGACTGCCCTCATGGCAACGCGCGTAATTTGCGACACGATGGCGCATTTGGTGCTGTCTGGTCAGTTGCCCCGCCGTGAGAAGGCATCGTATATTCACGCCGAAGCCAACATGAACGTTGACCAGGCATGGCGGTAACGATCGAGGCAAAGGTTGGGCGTGACGCAAAAACTTTTAATGCAATCAGCGATCGCGCCTACTTACCGTTCTCTAGCGTGTTTTTACCGTACGTTTTTAGACCTACAGCAGTTGGCAGCTAAAAGTTGTACAACCCTCAGCCTGAAAGTCATCGCTGTAGCCTTTTTCACTTTTCACTTCTGACTGCTCCATTTCATGCTTAAGCACAAGATCGCCGTATGCACGAGACAGACATGACCAAAGCGCTGATTCTCACCATTCGGGATTGGTGGGACGCGCAACCTGAAAAGCCCGTAGTTTCTGCTGTCCACCTGACGGTGGGCAAATTTACCTGCGTTGAACCAGTGAGCTTGCAATTTGCCTTTGAAGTACAAACCCGTAACACGTTTTTAGACGGTGCCAAACTGCAAATTCAGGAGACGCCACTGATTGCGTTTTGTCATCATTGCCAGCAGGAGTACTGCCCCAAAGTTGGCGTCCAGTACGCTTGCCCGGACTGTAACTCGCCAATGGACGATATTCGCTCTGGACGAGAGCTGAAAATCGAGCGGCTAGAATATGCGATCGCGGCAGAAGCAGAAGGCAGCCGTCTTGCTTAAATGCCCCTCAGAGCGAGGGAGTCAGGCTTCGACGTGATTGCTCAAGCTTCAACGTTGAACTTAGCCGCAACGCCGCACGAAGTCAGCAGCCAGCTTGAGCGCAGATTCATTCTCTTATCTTTCTTTACTGCTCTACGACAGCCAGCACAACCATGCACCAGACGTTTGACGCCGCTCTTGGCATTAATCTACTCCACGCTAATCAAGACGGAGCGGATCATAATCGCGCTCACTTCGATCGCTGGGGCATTACCTGCATCAACATCATGAGCAGCCCCGGAGCCGGGAAAACGGCACTTTTAGAAAAGACATTAGCGGCATTGAGTACAAAACTCAGTATCGCTGTCATTGAAGGGGACATGACCACTGAGCTAGACGCCGATCGCCTGCGTCAGTACGGTGTTCCCGTGATTGCGATCAATACCGGTCGTGCGTGTCATCTTGACTCCAAGATGGTGGCAGGTGGACTTCACCGTTTAGAAGAGGAGTATGACCCGAACACCCTGGACTTAGTGCTGGTAGAGAACGTGGGCAACCTGGTTTGTCCCGCAGAGTTTGAGGTTGGTGAACACGCCAAAGTTGCCCTCCTTAGCGTGACGGAAGGCGAAGACAAGCCCCTCAAGTACCCCATCATGTTTCGCGAGGCTACCTGTTTGCTGATCACTAAAACAGATCTATCGCCTTACGTGGATGCCGATCTGAACCAGATTGTGGCGAACGTTCGTCAGATCAACCCCCATGTCACAATCATTCCGGTTTCCACCAAAACAGGTGAGGGGTTAGACGCCTGGTTTGAATGGGTGCAATCAACCACCAAAACGATCGGTGCGGTCTTGTCACCCACCCCAATGGCGACAGCAAAGCACGTGTCATAGCGCATTATGTAACCGATGTAACGGACGTACGATCGCGCAATTCGCTACATCATTTTGTAGAGGTTTACTCTGCACATAACTTTAAATTGCTATGAGGCTTAGTTGTCATAAGGGGATTCAGTCATTCACCATCACCAAAAATGTTGACAATCAATGCCCTTGTGAGGACGTGAAATGAAACTGCGATCGCTACTTTCCAATCTTGGCTTCTTTCTGATCAGCCTTGTGCTGATCGTGAGTTGCAGCAATCCTGCTAGCCAAATGTCCACCCAATCAAACAGTTCCCCGTTGCCATCAGGCAGTACGGCAGGCATACGGTTGGGCTTTAGCGCCTGGCCCGGTTGGTTTCCCTGGCAGGTCGCTCAAGATGAAAAACTCCTTCAGAAGAATAACATACCTGTAGATCTAAAATGGTTCGACGGCTATCTGGAATCGATTAATACTCTGACTGCCGGACAAATTGATGCCAATTCGCAAACGCTGAATGACACCATTAGTGCAGTAGCGGGCGGGGCAGATCAGGTAGTCGTTTTGGTCAACGATAACTCGACAGGCAACGACAAGATTATTGTGCGGGATGGCATCAACTCCATTGCCGATTTAAAGGGTAAAAAGGTCGCGGCTGAAGAAGGTACTGTTGATCACTTCTTACTGCTTTTGGGGCTGAGAAAAGCGGGCTTAGGTCCAAAAGACATCAACTTTCAACCGTTAGAGACGGGCAAGGCTGCTGCCGCTTTTGCTGCTGGGCAGGTCGATGCGGTGGGGGTATTTGCGCCGTTTACCACACAGGCACTCAAGCGCCCCGGTAGTAAAGAACTCTTTAGCTCGAAAGAATTTCCCGGAGCCATTCCTGATCACCTTGTCTTTACGCGCAAGTTTGTCAACGAGCACGCGGATCAAGTGCAAGCAATGGTTGATACCTGGTTTGACACTCAAGCATATATCAAGGCAAATCCAGACAAGTCGATTGAGATTATGGCGAAACGGGGCGGCGTCTCGGCTGCTGAATACAAAGACTACGCTAACGGAACCAAAATCTTCACCGTCGAAGAGAACCTCAAAGCTTTTCAGCCTGGTAAAGACATGACCTCTCTGAGCTTTGCAGCACAGGAAATGTCAACATTTTTGACCGATGTTGGTTTGGCTAAGACGAAACCCGATTTGAGTAAGCTCTTTGACGATCGCTTCGTCAAGGCATACGCCGCTAAAGCCAAAAAAGCCTGAACAAGGACGTTGTTAGCTGTTAGTGGTCGATCTATACCAAGCGTTCATCTCACCACTAGCAGCACAGCACGGATCCGCGATCGCCCATCACCGTTACTTACACAACCAACACCATGAGTCAATCCACCGGACCCATCGGCGCTGATGTCGCTCTCAAACCAGCCAAGTCCTTGCGATCGACTGTTTTTTGGCGACTGGCAGAAGATATACCTCCGTCAATGACCTGGAAATTGATGGCGGTTTCGATTCTGCTGCCCTTAGTCTTGTGGTGGCTGGTAACAACCTTTGGCGCGATCGACCCCAGGTTTCTCCCCTCTCCCGCCAGGGTTATCAAGGCTTTTGGAGAGCTGTGGAGTACGGGCGACCTGCAAAAAGACACCGTAGCCAGTTTATGGCGCGTTGGCGTTGGTTTTTTTCTAGCTGCACTTTTTTCCATTCCTGTCGGCATCTTAATGGGCAGCTTTGCCAGCATTCGCGCCCTGCTAGAACCGCTTTTCGGGTTAATGCGCTACATGCCCGCCCCTGCTTTTATTCCGCTGCTGATCCTCTACTTAGGGATTGGCGAAGAACCCAAGATTATGCTCATTTTTATTGGGGTCTTTTTCTTTAACTCGCTGATGGTCATGGACACTGTAAAGTTCGTGCCCAAGGAGCTAATCGAAGCCACCTATATGTTGGGTGGAAACCGCTTGCAAACGCTGTTGCAGGTCATTGCCCCCTACGTTCTGCCTGGAATTATTGATGCCTGTCGCATTAACTTGGCAGCCGCATGGCAGTTAGTCATCGTCTCCGAACTGATCGCCGCCACCGAAGGTTTAGGTCGCCGCATTAGCGTAGCGGGTCGCTTTTTAAAAACCGATGAAATTTTTGTCGGATTGATTGTGATTGGGGTCATTGGGTTGACCTTAGATCTGCTCTTCCAATATTTCCTGCGGGTGTCTTGTCGTTGGTCAAGCCAGAGGCGGTGATTTTAGAAGGCAAAAGGCAAAAGGCA
>JBBSHC010000019.1:0-12779 GCA_038253425.1 Leptolyngbyales cyanobacterium
CTTGATAAAATTCCTGCTGGCGGCTGTAGCTGCTTTCCTGCGCCCGTCGAAAGACGTTGGCGTTGTAATACAAACGAAGGGGGTGGGTTGAGCCTGACATCCGCGTCACAGCAGCACGGGCGATCGAGGCAGTGAGTTCGGGACGCAGCCCCAAATTCTCGTCTTCCGACTCCTGAAGTTGCAAAACTGTCGATCGCTGGATCGCGCCACCCGCCATGAGGGTATCCAAACGCTCTAGCGTCGAGGTAATAATGCGGTGATAACCCCAACGGTGAAACACCTGCTGGAGACGGTCTTCAATCCAGCGCTTCTGTGCAACATCAAGGGGCAGTAAATCTCTAGCTCCGACTGGCGGCTGATAAACCATTATTTCTTTTTCCCGCCAAAAAGACCAAACAAACCCCCACCCGACTTATCGTCCGGCTTTTTCCCCGACTTTTGATCCGGCTTTTTCGCTGAAGCGGCGTTTGGTACACCTGCCTTAGCGCTTGCCGCCTTGCCGTGCGTCTGCCCCTGCTCCAACCGTTGTTTGCCTTCAAGTGCCATCGTGTCCTGGGGATTAAGCTGCAAGGCTTTGTTAAAGTGAATCTTCGCCATTGTCCCCTGATTTTGCTTCAGGTAGATCATTCCCATCAAACTAGGGCAACGGCTGTTGTTTGGATCAACCTGGAGCGCATCCCGCAGTTCTAAGGTTGCCTGTGCAAAGTTATTTTTAGCCACATACGACTCAGCACGACGATAGTATTGATCTGTCTGTGTTTCGCGTACCGTGGGTGGGGCAGATGGAGCCGCTTTGGACGGTGACGGTGCCTGGGATGAATCTGGCAGATTGCTCCCCGTATAAACTATTTTCTTCTCAGTTGCGTTCAGCCCACCTTTTGCTTCTTTGAGCATCAGGTAAACCAGGTTTAGCTCACTCATTTGAGCCGTCAACTCTAGAGTTTGATCCAGATGGTCGTACTGCTTTTCTGCTAACCCTTTGAGCGATGTCATGTAGAAATGATCGGGGTTGCTAGATGTAGACAGTTGTTTGGAAAGATTGCTGAGTTCGATTTCGTTTTGCTGCCTGACGCCCTGTTGCCCTTTGAGCTTCAGCATGATGAGATATTCGCTGCGATCGCGCTCCTGCGCCAGCTTTTCCCAGGCAGGGTTAACCAGCTTTGATAAAAGCTCACTGGCACGTTGTCGATCGGTCTCACTTTCAGACGCGCAGCTATCAGGGTGCAGGCGACGAGCAATTTTGAGGTAGCGCTTGCGGATGTCTTTGATTTCAGCATCCACTGCCACTCCCAAAATAGCGTGATGATCGGTAAAGTCTAAACGAAAAAGTCCTCGCTCAATTTGGAAAGACATGGTGCAACCCGTTTGCCTGCGGTTGTGAAATTCCTTCTAGTGTACTGACTGCGCGGGCTGTACGCTAGCGTAGAATACTCAAGTTCCGCAAAATAGCGATCGTTTTCCGCTTGCGGCGCTTCGATCGAGCCTAAAAAGCAAGCAAATAAGTGGTAGTGCCTTTCTGTCTCACTCCGTTTTAGCCCAGGTCGATAAGGGCGGCACTGACTGTAGCGCTTGGCTTAGAGGCGTATGAAGCTGACCATTGGTTGCCAGAATGCGTCCAGATGTGATGTCTAACGGGCTGCGATCGTAGGCAGTGACAGCCCCCCCCGCTTCTTCTACCAGCACAATGCCAGCCGTCATATCCCAGGGCGATAGCCCCCGTTCCCAAAAGCCATCAAACCTGCCACAAGCAACATATGCCAGATCGAGTGCGGCTGAACCGCTCCGTCGAACCCCCTGAGTCAAGTGCGTTAGATGACAAAATTCAGCGTAGTTGTTGTCAGTCGTTTGGCGGCGATCGTACGCAAAGCCCGTGACCAGCAAGCTTTTTTCTAGTGCCTTTGTTTCAGAGACTTGCATAGGGCGACGGTTGCGAGTTGCACCCAGCCCTTTGGCAGCGCGAAATAGCTCCTGACGAAAGGGATCAAAGATCGCGCCAACTTGAGGCACACCACCAATCATCAGCCCGACGGAAACGGCAGCCACAGGATATTGATGGGCGTAGTTCGTGGTGCCATCTAAGGGATCGATCGCCCATAAGCAAGTACTCTCCTGGTTACCTAATTGCCCAGACTCTTCCGTCAAAATGTTGTGATCAGGCACATGCTGATGCAACACCCGCAAAATGGTCGCTTCTGCTGCTTTGTCCGCTTCTGTCACCAAATCACCAGGACGCCCTTTTTCTTCGATGGTTTCTAGATTGCCCCAGTAGTCCTGTAGCACAGTTCCCGCTGCCAGCACCGCTTCGGTGGCAACATCCAGAAAAATTTGAAGCTGACTGAAATCAGAATTCATAGAGATGAAAGTTTGAGGATTGCGTTCTTTCAGCCTTTAGCCCTTAGCCTTTAGCCTTTAGCCTTTAGCCCTTCTTTGACGACGAAACTCCGAGGGACTAACCCGCATCGGTTGCTCAGGGTTCCAAAGACCCAACCCCAAAACTCTAGCGCGTTCCTGGGCATGAACCAGGCGCTGATCATACTTACTATTGGGTGGATGTGGTGCCACAAGGGCATAACCTTCGGCAACTAACACTTCGTTGACCAAAACATTGTCTTGCCACAGGTAAGCGAGTCGCCGTCCAGTGGCATCGCGTGGTTCTGCATCGGTTTCCAGCAGTATAGTCTGGTTGTGCAAGCGGGTTTCTAGCTGGGCTTTGGCGATCTCGCCCCAGGGTTGCTGATCAACATCTGGCACGTCGATCCCTTCTAGCCGCACTCGTTCGGTTAGCTCTGGCTGCGCTGGAATGCCTGCCACTTCAATATCGCGTCCACTGACAATCTTTTGCACCTCAGCGGTCAGCCCTGGAGATGGCGTTGCCGCTTGGCAACCAACAAGGAACAGAACAAAGGCAACATGAACTATGAAAACGTTCAAGCTCGCCCACGGGGATCGGTGTAAGTGCTTCATAGGGCTTTGTGGGCTAGTCTTCGTCTAGGGGCAAGCCTGCTTTTACTTTGCCCTTACCAAAGTAGCGACCAAACTGAAGCTCATATACTTCATCCTCATCCTGGGTTTCCACTTCTAGATCCGATCGCGGGTAGCTGACACAGAGCAGTGCATAGCCTTGTTTGCGGAGTTTGGGCGATAACCCCATTGCCTCTGGTTGCTCAATTTCACCCGACAGAATACGCACAGCGCAGGTTGTACAGGCTCCATTACGGCAGGCAAAGGGAAGGACGGCACCTTGAGTTTCAGCAGATTGCAGAATGTAGCGATCGTCGGGAACCTGAACACTGTGAATGCGGTTGGTTTGGCGATCGTGAATGCGGACAGTGTAAGAACGGGGCATGAATAAAATCCGGGCTGGTTGCCGCTAAAGGCAGATGAGCAGGCGCTTTGATGATGACTTAACGATGAACAGCAGCCGCTAGTTGTTGCGTTGGTTCAAAGTCCTTCGTCTAAAGTTTACCTGGTTCTGCTAAAATAATTTTTCTGTGACTGTTGACACAGTGCAGTTTCTTGGAGAGATGGCCGAGTGGTTGAAGGCGCAGCACTGGAAATGCTGTTTAGGGGTAACTTTAACGAGGGTTCGAATCCCTCTCTCTCCGTTCTAACGCGACATCTTCAAAGCAGCATCGTGTATAGTGCAAGCAGTTTCTTGCTGTACACGCGTGGCTCAATTTTCTGGGTGGCGTCAGCTAAGCAAAATGCCAGCATATCGCTTGGCGCAGTCAGTCGAGGCAACAATACTCGTTGCGATCGCAGTCACACAAGTTCTCGGTTCTGACGCTGTGATGTGGGCATAGCAGTACAAATATACTCACAGCGCGTTAAACTAGCAGTGCGCTGAACTGTCAATCCGACGACGTATACAAAAGCGGCACTTTGCCCCAAATCCACTAGAAAAAAGCTTTAAAGGAAATTGAGTCATGGCAACGAAAAATGGTATCAAGGCAACAGACGTTGAACTGCTCGAAGCAGAAGCCGACGAGCCGAGTAGCGCTCCTATACAAGCAAATCAGCCCTTAGAACCACAAGAAGCTCCTACGATCGCGCCCGCAAAAGCAACTCAGACGGCTGAAGCAGAGATTACCCAAGCCATTCAAACTTTGACAACGCTGGCGACATTAAAATTAAAAACGCAGGAATCGCAGGAGCAATCGCTGGACGTTCTAAGAAAAATCGAATCACTTTTTAAGATCGAAGAACCAATTTCGCCTCAAGACCTTGAAGAACTCAAGACTGGGTTCAAAACCTTGAACAAGTTTGCCCTTGCTGTTAATCAATACCATGAGACGAGAACAAAGGCAGAAGAGGCAAAAAGAGTGCTAGACGAAATTTTAGGCAGCTTTAAGCCACGCGTAAGTTAGGGAAGGGGCATGAGAAACTGTTCCGCACTAACAAAACCCGCTTAATTTCTTTGATGCTATAGAAGCCCCAAAGCACTTGTGAAAGGGAGCTGCAAAAGTCTTGCTACAAGAAGCAACTCTTCAGCTCCCCGACTGTTTAGAAAAGTGGATCTTTCTCTCATAAATGACTTGGGATCGCTAGAGAAGGCTGTTAAAGCTAGCCGCTTAAACCAGTGACCGTTAACGTTGGCGAATGCTCAACCGTAAACTGGTAGGACAATTCCTGTTGGTCGTTTGGCTGTAACAGCAGTGACCACTCTAACAAACCCATCTCACCTGGCTGAATTTGGGGACTGGTGCGGTTCAGGCGAACTTTAATTTGTTCGTTACGGCTGACCGGAAGTTGCTCTGTTAGAGTCAGATTGGCATCCTGCTCACGCAGGTTGATCACCACCAGACGATAGGTGTAAGCAAGGCGGCGCTGACCACCGATGAGTTGCTTATCAACCTTGCGTTCGATGAGGTCACGTGTGAGGTGTAGTCCTTCGTCGATACCTAAATTCAGCTTCCACTCTTGCCCAGGCGCAATATTTTCGAGAGACGTGGTGCCAACGAAACGGTTGTCGCGAAAGAGATTGGCTTGACCTGCCAACAGTGTTGCGCCGTTTGAAGGATTGGTGACCACTGCTTGCAGGTAAGCAAAGCTGACCAACTTGGGCATCGCAATGTATTGCAAACGGCAGGGGTAAGCAGCGCTGAAAATAGTGAGCTTGTGAGCACCGTCGCCAGGAATGTTGCTGTTGCCATCAATTTGAAAGGTGACGACGCCCCCTTCATTGGTAATTTGCGCCGCGATCGCCTGAGCCTCAAACATTTTTGGAGCGATTGATGAGAGGGCAAAATCGCTAAAGTCCCCATCCTCCGATGCACTTCGCATCATTGCCATCGGTGGGGGAGCAGGCTGAAACACATCAATGTACCAGGGCACAAGTTTGGGCGGCAGGGTGCCTAAGCCCGGTTTGGCAGTCGAGAGGGTGAGGGCAACGTTGTGCCAATCTTCACCAGTCGTTTGTTGCAGGTCAGCCAGATAGGTCAGGTGGAGGCGATGGTCAGCGCTTTTAACATGCAAGTCGTAGCGGGGTTGCCAACTGGCGCTATGGCAGACGTAAGAGATCTCTAGTTCAAAATCTCCGGCTCCCGCAGGTAGAATGCTAACGGTCAAACAATAGCTTTCCTTGTGATGAGGCGTTTGGATCTGTTGAAGTTGTTGTGACAGAACGTTTTTTTGCTGGTTGAGTTGCAGCAGTTCGCGGTTGTGTTGCGCGATCGCGTCTGATAAATCGTTGTGTCGTTGTCCCACAAAGTTAAGCAGGTTGCGGGTTTCGGCAAGGCTAATGTGCTGCTGGGCAAGACTGCGGGAAAAGCGATCGACCGCTTTCTCACTTAAGCCGTGAATAAACGTACGCTGGAGTTCGAGGGCAGTTACTCGATCGTGAAGCGACTGTTGCTCGATCTCCAACTGCTTGAGTTGCTCATGGATCTGGGCAACACGATCGGCAATGGGTTCAGTCGCAAACACATGCTCGGTTTGTACGCCCAACAACCGCACAGCTACAGTACCGGTTCCACCTGCCCGGATCGATTCTGGTTGCAGCGTTAAAGGCAGGTTTGATAGCACCAATGTTCGCTCTTGCCCCGTCAGCGTCACCATGCCTCGCCGTGTAATCAGTGCCTGATCGGTATAAACCGTAACGGCGGTAATGCGAGTTTCCAGGATGACGCTTGAGTTAAGGGTTGTTGGAGTTTCCACTGCCAGTTTCGGGACGATGTGATGCGGATTGCTACGCCAACGCTAACATATTCGGTTTGGCAAATCGACGCGATCGTTTAGTGTGAAAGCCCTGCACCACACTAAACGCCGACACCACACTGACAAAATCTTGATAGGGTTGCTCGTATGTCGCTGACACTGGCTTTGCGATTGCCCTCTATTGCTAACTGTGCTTCCAGTACAGACGCCAAGGTCATTGGTGCCTAAGCATTCAAGTCCTCGATCAACGAATCAAAAGCCACCTGCACCACAACCCGACGTAGTGGTGTCAGGCTGAGCAGTCACGACTGTGGTAACTCGAACAGTGCCAATAACCCCAGTGACGATCGCTTGGTGCCCCATGTTCAACACAAAACCCCCAAACTCTCAAGGTGAGGGCTTGAGGCAGCAATGCTTATACAGTCTGTAGGCTGTCGCTTTTAACGAGGCGGGCGTCGTCGTTGTAGAAACTCAGGGATATCCAGACCGGCTGGCTTATTTCTTGGTTCTGATGTTGGCTGCGGGCTGCTTACAGAAGGCGGTGCAACCGTGCGCCTGACAGCCGTTGGTTTTGATAGCACTTGTGGTCTACTTTCGTGCGTAAACCCCGTTGCAATGACTGTGATTCGCAGTTCACCCTGCATTCGTTCATCAATCACAGCCCCAAAAATAATATTGGCTTCAGGGTCTACCACCTCATAGATAATTTCAGCCGCGGCATTTACCTCATGCAGGGTTAGATCGGTGCCGCCTGTAATGTTGAAGACAACGCCACGGGCACCTTCGATCGAGGATTCTAGCAGGGGCGACGAAATGGATGCGATCGCTGCCTCTCGCGCTCTGGATTTGCCAGACCCAATCCCAATACCCATCAGTGCAGAGCCTGCGTCGGCCATCACTGCCCGGACATCGGCAAAGTCAACGTTGACTAGCCCCGGAATGGTAATAATGTCTGAGATGCCCTGAACGCCTTGCCGTAAAATGTCATCCGCTACGCGAAACGCCTCTTGTACTGGGGTCTGCTCCGAAATGACCGATAGCAGTTTGTCGTTGGGAATCACGATAAGGGTATCCACCCGGCTTTGCAGCGCCGCAATACCTTCTTCTGCCTGCCCGGTACGACGACGACCCTCAAAGGTAAACGGGCGGGTGACAACGCCAACCGTCAATGCACCCATCTCCTTGGCTACTTCAGCGACGATCGGTGCTGCGCCTGTGCCTGTGCCCCCCCCCATACCAGCCGTGATAAACACCAGGTCTGAGTTTTCTAGCGCTGTCGCAATTTCGTCGCGCGATTCTTCGGCTGCTTTTTGTCCGATCGCCGGATTGCCGCCGGCCCCTAACCCCCGTGTCAGCTTTTGACCCATTTGTAGACGATTAATGGCGCTTGCATAGGTGAGGGCTTGCGCGTCGGTATTAATCGACCAAAATTCTACCCCTGAGACATCACTAGCAATCATGCGGTTAACCGCATTGCCACCACCACCGCCAACCCCAATGACTTTGATCTTGGCTACGCTACTAGGCACAATATCACCACTCCTTGATTCTTCCCTCGGCATACCTTTTGCGTTAGCAGGTTGACTTAAGTGTAGTCCGGAGTTGCCAAACGGGTTAGAAGTCTCCAGCGGCGATGAAAAGTTAGGTTGCCCTTCGGGGTGAGAGCCGTCATGGTCATGCCCCTGATTATTATTAAGCGTCATTGGCATAGCAGCCGAATTACTATTAAGAGTCATTGGAATTGCAGCGGTTATAAACTACTTTTCAGCGCTTAGATGGTGTGGTTAACTATACGGGAAGCGATGTGAAAAACCAACTGTAGCAGCAGATTTGCAACAGACTGAAATGTCGAATTAATTTAACTGAAATTTAGTTTGCTGGTTATTCATAGTCTCACACTTGTAAAGCTAAGGGGTGCTAGTTTTGACAAGACCTTTTGATTTTGCCATTTGTACGGTGGGAACATCTGGATTGCGGAGATCAATATACACAATTTGATTAAAGCTGGTATGACCCGAAAGTTTTCGCATTCGATCGAGCGTTTTAAGCTGGTAGGAAAACTGAGCCCCATAGGGACCGAGATGAGTCAGACCGAGATCTGTCTTGATGATCAGGTTGGTGGGATCACGCCAATCAACCTCAGTCACGTTCAGCGGTGGTCCTTGCTTAATCTCCCGATACAGCTTTGACCAAAAGGGACGATAACTATCTGGGTTGCCAATGACTCTGAGAGACGGCACCTTAAGAGAATGATCTAAAGCCGTGTAGCTTTCCAGCGGAATCCACATCCCGCTCTCATCCAGTAGCCCCGTTTTTGCTGCGGATTCTGATCGTTGGCTGCCTGACGGTAACGCTTGTTCACGCTCAGTTGGTACAGCAAGCGCAACCGGACGCCGTTCTTTTACCTGGACAATCAGACTAGGCGGAAAAAGCTGACGGTTGACGATCACCTCAGAAAGGGGTGCCTTTGCTTGCAGTGCGCGTGCGATCGCCTGAGGCTCAACCCGAAACAGGGACTGTGGATAGGCGATTGGTAAGAGCGATCGCAGAGTGCGAACGGGAATAAAGTGATTGCCCTCGATCGTCACTTGCTCTGGACGACGGATCATCCAGGTAGGCAACATTGCTGCCCAAACAACGCCACCTGCCAAGCCACAGACCGCCAGGACTCTCCAGCTCGTTTGCAAAAGGCGCACACGACGACGCTGGCGTAACTTCTGCCGCCGCTGAGCCAAATCCGTATGAGAAACTGACACAATACTGTTAGTCATCCAGATGTTTAGGTTTGCGTGCTGCGAGTGAACGAATTAGCTTTTTAACATACCTGATTTTGACGAATCAGCGCAGTGATGGGTAAGGTTGAGCTGAGATGGCTAACCATTGTCAAACGCAACCGGGAACGTAATTCCTAAAGTAACTGCTTACACAGGAAAAGAACGTTGGGTTTTGCTCCTTTCTTGGTAGGGAGCTAGATCTGGGTGAGGCGATGGGCTAGGAAGGAGGGCAAAAGCAGAAAATTGCAAACATGACGAACTTCCACCGCGCCAGCTCTTGATCCTAAGTTGAGGTGCAACATGAAATAACCAACGTGAGAGCGCTGCTTGGCTAACCCATCCTGCTTTCCATTTAATCACTCATCCCATTTTCTGCAAGGCTGTTTTACAATCCTCTCCTCAACTCGTTGCTTCTTGAAGCTGTACTGCAATTCGTTCACCAAACTCCGGGTCAGTATTAGCCAAACCCAAGAGTTGCAGATACTCCTGACGTGTCAAGCCAGCTTTTTCAATGATAGCGAGGGCTTCTGACTCAATTTCTTGCTCAACCCGCAGTGACTCTGTTTCTGTTTCTGCACCCTGTAGTTCGCCTTCTCGCCGTTCAATCAGGGCAACAACTTGAAGACAGGCGTGCACAAATGCGCTGACCTTCTCGGATGGGATGCTGCTGGGATCCAGTACCGAGCGGTTTGGTACTACCTGCGTTTGTGGTGGCGGCTCGTTAGGAAGCAGGGCTTCTACAGCGAAGGCAGGGACTTGATTGCCGATCGCTAACCAGACAATGAGGCTACTCAGCAGTAACAGCAGCAGCTTACGGGTGCGATGAATCAGTAAGGGCATAGCAGGCATGGGTAAAGGCGCGCGATCGTTCAATACTAAGTACCGTTCAATGACGGCTAAGTACCGCTAGATTTAACGTAGCGTGATTGGGGATTAGTGTCAGTCTCCAAAACAAAAGGTTGGGTAAGGCGCACGATCGACAATACAGGTGCGTTCAAATAGTGGGTTCAAAGTCAGGTGAGTTGACAGTGTGAAACAGAAGCAATTGATGCCATTCATGGTCGTGGTTGTCTTTCTGGTAGGCAGTATGTTGCTTCTTTATCGACGGGAGTGCCTAATTGTTTGGCTGCTCGTCACCAAGCAATGTGCTGCTTGCAATCTGGAAGGCGCACAACTTGTGGGGGCAGATCTAACAGCCGCCAATCTACGTGCTGCAAACCTGCGTCGCGCCAATTTAAGCGAGGCAACGCTAGAAGGCAGCGACCTGACAGAAGCGGGGTTACAGTCTGCTGATTTGAGCTTAAGCAACCTGACCCAGACCAACCTGGTTGGTGCCGACTTAACAGGGGCTAACCTGAGCGGTGCCAGTCTCCTTGGTGCTGACTTGCAAGATGCCGCATTAAAACAGGCAATGTTACTGTTTGCCGATCTTCAGGGCGCAATGCTAGACAATGTGGATCTGCGCTACACAGAGCTACATGGCGCGAATCTGCTGGATGCCACCCTGACCGGAGCCATCTTACCGGAACGCCTGCCCCGATCTCCCGACAAAGAGCAACGATCGCTAGAGTTTCAGCCATGATGCATTCACGCCTGGGGTAAGGGCGGCATTAAGGGGCAATGTGCGATCGCTCACGTCACCTTTAAGCGGGCTTTCACCACACGGGGTCTGGAGCCAGTAAAGTCAACGTTAGCGGCTGCTTGAGGCTCTCCTAGCATAATGACCGAGCCAGTCAGTCGTTGAGCAATTTGAGTCGTTATGTTACTCACCACTAGCCCCCCTGCACTAGCAATACGTGGTGCCGCACGTAGAACCACAAGGTCATGCGTTTTCGCAACCGCTAGGATGACTCGCCCGATATCATCGTCAGGTTTTACCACAATCTCTGGCGGCGTACTGGCTTCAACTCGGTTGGCTAACAGTGACAGTTGCGATTGGATCCAGGCAATTTTGCTTGATGGAATACTACGGTTACAAACGTGCAGCAACGTAACTTGGGCTTGGGTTTCAGCGGCAATCACCTGAGCTAGCTGAAGTACTTGTAGCGATCGCTGCGTCAAGTTCTCGATCGGCACGAGAATCCGCTGGATAGAGGTTGGCGCTACTGTCAGTCGGCAAATAGCCACCGGGCAATGCGATGACCATAAAATACTGTCAATGACGTTGCCCAGCAACCGTGCCTGAAAACCACTCCGCTGCCCCCAACCCACTACAACTAAATGAGCCTTTTGCTCTCGACTGGCGCGACTAATACCCTGAGCAATGCCGTCGTCAATGCGGATAAGTGGCTCAACATCGACTTTGACTGCCTCGCTGAGTCTTACAGCCGTTGCCAACAAGGCTTCGCTACGCTGTAACGTTGCCGTAAGCTGGGGATCATTCATGTGAGTATGGGCAGCCGCGATCGAAAGTGGCACAATTCTGCCTGCATAATGCCGTGCTATCAAAGCCGCTAGTTCAATCAAATAGCCTTCTGTCTGCGGGTTGTACACGGGCACAACAGCTACAAAGGGCGTGTCAGCCGGAACACCCCACTTCATAGAACCAACTGCAAGTGCAGAGTCTGTTTCAGCCACAACGAGATCAGGAGCAAATCGAGCCGTCAAAATGGGCCCCAGCGTTGAGGTCACGAGCATTAAAACGATCACGCTGTTTAGCACTGCCTCCGAGAGCAACCCTGCCCGATATCCCACTAGCGTCGCTGCCAGAGTCGCGGCAACTTGAGGCAACGATAGTGACCACATCACCATCATTTCGCGCCAGCGATAGCGAAAAACAAGCTTGGCTAACAAGGCAGCGATGAATTTACTGGTAATCAAGCCAATGACGATCACCACCGTTAACGCCAGCGACTGAGGCGTAGTCAGGCTGCGAATAAACTCAGAGATTTTAATCAGCAGCCCCATGTTCACAAAAAAGATGGGAATAAAGAGAACGCTGCCGATAAAAACAACTTTCTCTTTGACTGGTCCATCGCCTACGACTCCATTGACCGCAAGCCCCGCTAAAAACGCGCCAACGATTTTCTCTACGCCAATGAGTTGGGCACCCACCGCCGCCAAAAACACAGCCAATAAAACGAATAAAAACTGATTGCCCTCCTCATCTCCAGAGCGTCGAAAAAACTCTCGTCCCACCCAGTTCAAGCCAATTAGCACTATGGCTGTGTAAGCTATGAGCAAACCAATGAGGGTGAAAAACTTGGCTGGGCTAAAATCGCCTGCATGAATGCCAATGCAGATAGCAAGCACCAACAAAGCACCAATATCAGTAAAAATGGTTGCGCCGACCGTAACGGTCACGGCTTCATTAGATACCACACCAAGCCGACTGACAATCGGGTATGCCAGCAGCGTGTGTGAGGCAAACAGCGACCCGATTAAAATGGAGCCATTCCAGTCAAAATTAAAGATTCGACCGACGATCGTGCCAAAAATGAGCGGCACCAGAAACGTGAAACTACCAAACGTTGCCGATCGATGCTTGGTCTTACGGAACAACACCAGATCAATTTCTAGCCCTGCGACAAACATCAGGTAGACCAGCCCAATATCTGACAGCAGTTTCATCGCTGGGGACGTTGCTTGAATCAGGTTTAAGCCACTGGGACCCAAAATAACCCCTGAGACCAGTAGCCCAACTAAGCCTGGCAGACGGATGCGTTCAAACAGCGGCGGAACAACCAGAATGATCGCCAGCAGAACCACAAAAGGGGCGATCGGTTCTTCCTGAAAAACGTGCAGAATGGATTCCATGAAAAACAAACAGGTGAATGAAAGACATTGTACTCTTAGCCAAAGATTGTACTCTTAGCCAAAGCTAGAAGGATTTTCAGGTAGTTTACTGCA